>NZ_CVTH01000091.1:0-11313 GCF_900005955.1 Pseudomonas sp. 8 R 14
CTTGTAGTGAGCGGGCTTGCCCCGCGCTGGGCTGCGCAGCCGCCCCAAAACACAGCCCCGGAACTGTCTGGCACACTGCAGCGTTCTTATTGGGGCTGCTACGCAGCCCAGCGCGGGGCAAGCCCGCTCACCACCGGTACGGTGTTCGCTCTAAACTATCCCTGGGTGATAGCCAAGGGCTGGTGTTCAAGGAGGTGGAGCCGGCGCCGTAAGCGCAAACGTTATGGCGAATGGATCTTGTAGTGAGCGGGCTTGCCCCGCGCTGGGCTGCGCAGCCGCCCCAAAACACAGCCCCGGAACTGTCTGGCACACTGCAGCGTTCTTATTGGGGCTGCTACGCAGCCCAGCGCGGGGCAAGCCCGCTCACCACCGGTACGGTGTTCGCTCTTAATTATCCCTGGGTGATAGCCAAGGGCTGGTGTTCAAGGAGGTGGAGCCGGCACCGTAAGCGCAAACGTTATGGCGAATGGACCCTTGTAGTGAGCGGGCTTGCCCCGCGCTGGGCTGCGCAGCAGCCCCAAAACACAGCCCCGGAACTGTCTGGCACACTGCGGCGTTCTTATTGGGGCTGCTACGCAGCCCAGCGCGGGGCAAGCCCGCTCACCACAGGTACGGTGTTCGCTCTTAACTGAACGGCGCGCTCACCACCGGGGAATCTAGTGCGTCCCGCGTTAATAGACCTGCGGCACGATGATTTCCACCGGCGTCGGATTGCGCGAGTAGTCCTCCTGCCTGACCCGTTGCGGCAGCTCGATCACCGGCAGTTCCACTTCTTCATAAGGCATTTGCCCAAGCAGGTGGTGGATGCAGTTGAGGCGGGCTTTCTTTTTGTCGTCGGCCTGCACCACCCACCATGGCGCTTCGGCGATGTGGGTGCGCTCGAGCATGACTTCCTTGGCCTTGGTGTACGCCTCCCAGCGCCGGCGCGACTCCAGGTCCATGGGGCTGAGTTTCCACTGCTTGAGTGGGTCGTGAATGCGGCTGAGAAAGCGCAGGTGCTGTTCCTGGTCGGAAATGGAGAACCAGTATTTGATCAACTGGATGCCGGAGCGCGCGAGCATGCGCTCGAACTCCGGTACAGTGCGGAAGAATTCCTCGTACTGGTCTTCGTTGCAAAAGCCCATGACTTGTTCGACGCCGGCGCGGTTGTACCAGCTGCGGTCGAACAGCACGATTTCACCGGCGGCCGGCAGGTGCGAGACATAACGCTGGAAGTACCACTGCGTCTGTTCGCGGTCGTTGGGCGCGGGCAGTGCGGCGACGCGGCAGACTCGCGGGTTGAGGCGCTGGGTAATGCGCTTGATCACACCGCCTTTGCCGGCGGCATCACGCCCTTCGAACAGGATCACCACCTTGGCGCCGGTCTTGACCACCCAGCTTTGCAGCTTCACCAGTTCGCCTTGCAGGCGGAACAGTTCGCTGAAGTAAATCCTGCGCGCGGCCTTTTCGGGGCTTTCCTCGACGTGCTCGTCGAACAGCGCGTTGAGGTCGTGCCCGTCTTCGGATAATTCCAGTTCCAGCTCTTCGTCACTGTGATCCAGCAGCTCTCGGTGGATGCGCTGGATCAAGGCGTCGTCTACTGCAGACATGGGAGGCACTCGCGTCGTGGGGGAGATGGCAAAGTCTTAGTCGCATTTTGTTACCAACCAATTACATCGAAATACGTGGCTGTGGCGGAAAGACGGGACGAAATAGCGGTTTGCCACCCAATTTTCATAAAAGCGTAACAAAGCTGCTGCAAAGTTCCGGGAGCCCGTAATCACAAGGATTTCCCTGAATGAAACGTCTGATGAAGTCAGCTGCACTCGCCGTTGCGGTTTCTCTAAGTGCCACCTCGGTATTTGCTGCCGAGAACGTCCGTCTGACAGGTTCTGGCGCCAGTTTCCCAGCGCCGATCTACCTCACCTGGTTCAAGGATTTCAGCAAGAAGACCGAAGGCGTCACGGTTGACTACCAGTCCAAAGGCAGTGGCGCGGGTGTACAGGACTTCCTGAACAAAACCGTGGACTTCGCCGCCAGTGACTCGGCCATGAAGGACGAAGACATCGCCAAGGTCGCCGAAGGCGTGCAGTTGCTGCCGATGACCGCAGGCGAAATCGTCCTGGCGTTCAACCTGCCGGGCAATCCTAAAGAACTTAAGTTGCCACGCGATGTGTACTCCAACATCTTCCTGGGCAAGATCACCAAGTGGAACGATCCGCAGATCGTCGCCGCCAACCCTGGCCTGAAACTGCCGGACATGCCGATCACCGTGGTCGTGCGTGCAGACTCCAGCGGCACCACAGCCGTATTCACCAAGCACTTGGCGGCCATCAACCCGCAGTTCCAGAAGGACTTGGGTGAAGGCAACACCGTCAACTGGCCAGCCAGCGACAAATTCATCAAGTCGCCGAAGAACGATGGTGTGACCGCCACCGTACGCCAGACACCAGGCGCGATTGGTTACATCGAATACGGCTTCGCCAAGCTGGCCAAGGTTGACTTTGCCCAGTTGCAGAACAAGGCCGGCAAGTACGTGGTACCTAACGCCGAAAGCGGTGCCGAAGCCCTGGCTGCGGTGAAAATGCCGGAAAGCCTGGTGGCCTGGCTGCCGGACCCGGACGGCGCCAAGTCCTACCCGATCACGTCCTACACCTGGATGATCTTCCGCAAGGACAACGGCAACCCGGCCAAGGCCAAGGCCATGCGTGAAATGGTCGAGTACAGCCTGACCGAAGGGCAGAAAATCGCCGATTCGATGGGCTATATCCCGCTGCCGAAGTCGGTGGTCGATCAGGTTCGTAAAGCGTCCGCCAACATCCAGTAACGCTTGTGAGGCCTCTCTCGGCGGGCGCTGTCAGCCCGGCCGGGAGGGTTACCCCCCTGTTCCGGAATTAGCCAATGAACACACCGTTTGTCGTACCGGGTAACCCGGATTCTGCCTGCCAGCCACCTTCTGCGAAGGATTTCCTGGTTGATCGCACCTTCCGTGCGCTTGCACGAATAGGCGTGGTTCTGGTGCTGGCGTTGGTGTTTGCCCTGGTGTTCGAAGTCGGGCGCAAGGCCCTTCCAGGCATGGAAAAGCACGGCTTTGACGTGCTGCTGGGCAGCGTCTGGGATGTCAACCAAGGCAAGTACGGCATTCTGCCGGCCATCTGGGGCACGCTCTACAGTGCCTTTATCGCGTTGCTGATCGCAGGTGTTTTCGGCGTCAGCATGGCGATTTTCCTCACCCAGGATTTTTTGCCGGCGAAGCTGGCGGCGGTGTTTCGTACCATCGTCGAACTGCTCGCGGCCATCCCCAGCGTCGTTTACGGCCTGTGGGGCATTTACGTGGTCATCCCGGCGATCCGGCCGTTGACCGCATGGTTGAACACTGAACTTGGCTGGATTCCCTTTTTCGGCACGTCCCTGAGCGGGCCGGGGTTGCTCCCGGCGGCGCTGGTGCTTGCAATCATGATTCTGCCGACCATCGCCGCCGTGTCGCAGGATGCGCTCACCGCCGTGCCGATGAAAACCAAGCAAGCCGCCTACGGCATGGGGACCACCCACTGGGAAGCGATTCTCAAGGTGATGGTGCCGTCCGCCGCCACCGGCATCTTCGGTTCCCTGGTCTTGGGCCTGGGCCGCGCACTCGGTGAAACCATGGCCCTGGCCATGCTGGTGGGCAACGCCAACAACATCTCTCTGTCGCTGTTCGCCCCGGCCAACACCCTGGCGGCCTTGCTGGCGCTGAACTTCCCCGAAGCCGGGCCGAACGAGATCGAAGTACTGATGTACGCCGCACTGGTGCTGATGTTGATCACGCTGATCGTGAACATCTTCGGCTCCATGATCATGATGTACGCCCAACGGGGTAATAAGTGATGACTGACCTCACTGCTGCAACCGACCTGACGTCCCCCGCAGGCGCAATGCCCAGCCTTCAGCGCCGGTTCGAAGGCCGTGCCCTGCGCAGCCTGGTGTTGACCACCCTGGTCTGGGCGGGCGCGCTGCTGGCCAGCGTGCCGCTGATTTCCGTGCTCTACATGCTCATCACCCGCGGCGGTGCGCGCCTGAGCCTTGAAGTGTTTACCGAGCTGCCACCCACCGGTTTCGAGACCGGCGGCGGTTTCGGCAACGCGATGGCCGGTACCTTCGTGATGGTCGGCATTGCCGCTGCCATCGCCGTGCCGGTCGGCATCATGGCGGCAATCTTCCTCGCCGAACTGGGCCCGGACAGCAAGCTGGCGAACGCCGCACGTTTTGCCGCGAAGATGCTCACCGGCCTGCCGTCGATTCTGGCCGGTGTGTTTGCCTACGCCCTGGTGGTGATGACCACCGGCACCTACTCGGCCCCGGCCGGTGGTGTGGCACTGGCGGTACTGATGCTGCCGATCGTGGTGCTGACGGCTGAAGAGTCGATGCGCATGGTGCCCAAGATCATGAAGGACGCCGCCTACGGCATGGGCTGCACCCGCTCCCAGGTGATCTGGAAAATCGTCCTGCCCACCGGCCTGCCGGCAATCCTCACCGGCGTGATGCTCGCCGTGGCCCGCGCCGCCGGCGAAACCGCGCCGCTGTTGTTTACCGCGCTGTTCAGCAACTACTGGATCTACCACGACGGCAGCCTGGCGGTGATGAACCCGACGGCCTCCCTGGCCGTGCTGATCTACAACTTCTCCGGCATGCCCTTCGACAACCAGCTTGAACTCGCATGGGCGGCGTCGCTGGTACTGGTAATGATCGTGCTGGTCGTGAATATCGTGAGCCGTATCTTCGGCAAGCCAAAGTATTGAAAACGGGAGCATCTGAATCTTGAACGTATCAACTGCGCAAATAGCCGCTCCGTTTGTCACCCAGGCGCCTGTGGTCATGGACTGCAAGCTGGACAAGATCTTCTACGGCAACTTCATGGCCGTGCGTGACAGCCATGTGCCGATCGAAAAGAACAAGATCACCGGCTTCATCGGCCCTTCCGGTTGCGGTAAAAGTACCGTGCTGCGTAGCCTCAACCGCATGAACGACCTGGTCAAGGGCTTCCGTTTCGAGGGCCATGTGCACTTCCTTGGCCAGGACGTCTACGGCAAGGGCGTGGACCCGGTGGTCGTGCGCCGCTACATCGGCATGGTGTTCCAGCAGCCGAACCCGTTCTCGATGAGCATCTTCGACAACGTCGCCTTTGGCCTGCGCCTGAACCGCTACAAAGGCGACCTGGGCGACCGCGTCAAGCACGCCCTGCAAGGCGCCGCGCTGTGGGATGAGGTCAAGGACAAGCTCAAGGTCAGCGGCCTGTCGCTGTCCGGTGGCCAGCAGCAACGCCTGTGCATCGCCCGCGCCATCGCCACCGAGCCGGAAGTGCTGCTGCTCGACGAGCCGTGCTCGGCGCTGGACCCGATCGCCACGCGCCGGGTCGAGGAGCTGATGGTCGAGTTGAAGAAGGACTACACCATCGCCCTGGTGACCCACAACATGCAGCAGGCCATCCGCGTGGCCGACACCACGGCGTTTTTCTCGGTGGATATTTCCCAGGGCACGCGCACCGGCTATCTGGTGGAAATGGGCCCGACGGCGCAGATCTTCGAGAACCCGCGTGAACAAATGACCGGGGACTACATCAGCGGCAAGTTCAGCTGATGCCCCTGCGGGAGCTGGGATGCTCCCGTATTTTCCACTGCTTATGGGAATGCCGATGCCTGCAACACGACGCCTTGATTTGCCCGCGATTGAACGCGCACTGCGTGAGGTGCAACAGCGCTTTGCCGAGCTCAGCCGGGACTTTACCGAGCCGCGCGACCCGTTGACCGACGAAGTGCTGCACAACGTGCTTGAAGGCTACGCGCTGATTGACGACTATGTCGCGCGGGGCGTCGACCTGTTCGACCTGCAGCAGCTGGACCTGATGCTGGAGATCAACGCCACCGTGCTCTGTGGCAGCGACCCTTCACGGCGCCTGGAATACGCCCACCACCTGGCGGCGACCGAAGAACACTTCTTCAACAATGTCGAAGGTGGCATCAAGGACTTGTACAACTGGTACTGCGCGTACCGCAGTGAATCAGTCTGGAAGCGCGCCGCCGGGGTGTATGTACGCATCCTCAGCAAGCCGCAGCTGTTCATTGAAGGCAACAACCGCAGCGGTTCGCTGATCGTCAGCTATTTGCTGATGCGTGCAGGCCTGCCGCCGTTCGTGCTGACGCTGGAGAACGCCGAGGGCTACTTCAACCCCTCGTCGGTGATCCGCAACTCAGCCAAACATGGAGTCAAGGCGTTGTACGAATTGCCCAAGATCAAGAAAAAATACGCCGCCTTCCTGGAAGAACAGGCGCCGGATCCGCACAAGTTTTTTCTCAAGGGCCCGCGCCAGCCCGTTTTTCAAGGAGGCCATTGATGAGCGGTTCTCCGGTATTCGCCAGGGCAGGGCGGGCCCTCCAGCGCATCCTGCCGATGCAGCAGCGCCCGCGTATCCGTATTTCCTTCGATATCGACGACACCCTGGCCTGCCAGCTGCACCACTGCGACGTTGAGCCGAGCCGGCTGCCGGCCTGCGTGCACCGTTGGCTGGGTGAGCCCTTGCGGATCGGCACGCGCTCCCTGACCCGCGAGCTACGCCGCCAGGGCTGCAGCATCTGGGTCTACACCTCGTCCGGTCGCACGCCGTCGTATATCCGCCGCTGGCTGATGCTCTACGGCATCCGCGTCGACGGCGTGGTCAACAGCGTGCTGCACAACCATGCCCTGACGGCACGCGGGCTGTCGAACGCACCCTCGAAATTCCCCCCGGCCTTCGACATCGACCTGCATGTGGATGACTCCGAAGGCGTGCGCAGTGAAGGCCATGACCACGGTTTTCGCGTGGTAGTGGTGGACCCTCAGGACGAAAACTGGGCGCAGCGGGTGTTGGAGGCCGTAGCGCAGGTCCAGGCGCAGTTGGCCTGGCAGCAGCCGCTCCGGTACAAAAAGACAACACGGCAGCGCGCGGAGGTTTTTTCTTCCTGAGGCGCTGTGAAAACCCAGAAAAGCCACTCGAACGAGTGGCTTTTTTGTCTTGCCGCAGCGCCCCGAGCGGCCTCAGTCGGAGCGCGCAGCCTCCATGCCGCGCCGGATCCGCATCAGGTCCTGATACGCCTCGGTGCGCTTTGCATCGGCTATCTGTTTCGCTTCGGTAAAGCGCAGCCAGTCACCGGCGTCGGCCAAGCTGCTGCCTATGATGGCGTAGGCCTGTGTTTCCAGGCGGTCGGCCTCGTAGAACAGTTCGGTGTTCCTGGCCAGCTCCGCTTCCCAGCCGGTTTGTTTTGACGCTTCACGCCTATTCGCTGCCATGGCCTTCACCCCAAGGTCGTCATGTGCGAGCGAAGAGAGCAGGGGCCTGGTCGAGGCCGCCGGGTTCGTTGCTCGCGTAGGAGCGACACGAGCCGTTCTCGTGTCTGATAAGTCCTTCAATGTTGATGGATAAACGTGGGGGTTCGTTCAAATTAGTTCGGGGGGCGGGCGCACCCTCGGCTCGATCTATGTGATACCGGCAGCAGGCCTGGTGCTGATACTGGGCGTCTACCGGTTTATCTCCGAAGGCGGCGCGCTGATCAATGTGATCGGCAACGGCGTGGCCACCCTGTTCATTGCCCGCTGGGATGGGGCGCTGGACCGTTAGCCACTCAAGCGGGAGTTGGGGTAGGTCGCAGAAAGCCTTGGTCAATCGGCCAGTTTGGCTGTGCCCAGCACGCGATTCAACTCGCCAGCGACAGCGATGAGTTGTTGTTCCAGTGCTTCAACCTCAGAAAGGCTAATGCCGCTGTTGATAACTTGCAGGGTTTTAGCCCGCTTCTTTGGGGCGGGCGCCAGATTGTGTGCGTGTTGCGAAATCAACGCCTGACGCAACAGATTGTTGATCACGGTTTGATAGCCCGTACCGGCGCTTTCTGCGCGTTCACGGGCAGCATCGATAACCGCATCGTCAAGCATGATGGTGATGCGGGTCTTGCCTTTGTTGCTGGCGACAGCACCGCGTTTGCCGTGGGTGAAATCGTATTCGTCTTTCAAGGTCCAAGCCTCCAGGTACCGACACGGTTCATTTCTTGAGGCGAGTTTGGCGCTGATAATGGCTGATCCGCCATATAGATTGATTCTGTTTTAATTGTCAGAAGAGGCGAACTTGAATGTGCGAATAGTCTGGACAGGTCAACGTGCACGGGGTCAGTTCAAGACTGCGTTTGTTCACATTGCCCCTTTATTCCCCGGCATGCTCATTTCACTGCCCACGCCGGGGAAAAGGTCGGGACGCTACCTTCAACGCATATGCAAAATAATCGGACTGCTGCTCGCCGGGTCGGTATGCCCGCGCAGCTTGCCGACTGCCTTGGCGTCGACCGCGTCAGCGTGGTTGCCCCAGGTGCTGCGGACGTAGGTCAGTACCTGGGCGATTTCCGCATCGGACAGTTGCTCACGAAACGCCGGCATGCGGTAGGCGTCCGGTACGCCGGCGGCGACTACCCGCTGTGAGCCGTTGAGGGTGATGTTGATCGCCGAGGCACTTTCCTTGGCCAATGCCGAGGTGGCGCCGGCCAGGGGCGGCATCCATTCGGGCTGGCCCTTGCCGTCCGGGCCATGGCAGGAGGCGCAGCGGGTCGCGTAGGTGTGGGCACCGGGGACGTCCTGGCGTGTATCGGCGGCTACGTACTGCCAGGGCGTGCCGTCACGCTGTGGGTCGCCGGGCAGTGACTTGAGGTAACGGGCGATGGCGGCCAGGTCGGCGTCTTCCATGAACTGCGTGGAGTTGTTGAAGGCTTCGGTCATCGAGCCGTAGACCACCGAATGGGCGTTGCGCCCGGTCTTGAGGAACTGCACGATCTGCGCCTCGCTCCAGCGCCCCAGGCCGGTGTTCGGGTCCTGGCGCAGGCTCGGTGCGTACCAGCCGTCGAGCAGGGCGCCGGCGAGGAACGGCTTGCCGGATTCGTCCAGGGCTTTTTCGTTGAAGGCCAGGCCGCGCGGTGTGTGGCAGCTGCCGCAGTGGCCAGGGCCTTGGACGATGTAGGCGCCACGGTTCCATAGCGCGTCCTGATTGGGTTTGGCCGCGTAAGTGGCGGTCGGCGCGAAGAGGCCGTTCCACAGGGCGATGGGCCAGCGCAGATTGAGCGGCCAGGGAATATCGCTGGGGATGTTGGGCTCGTTGGCCGGTTGTACGCCTTGCATGAAGAACGCATACATCGCGCGGATATCGTCGTCGCTGAGCTTGGCGTAAGACGGGTAGGGCATCGCGGGGTAGAGCCGGCGGCCGCCCGGTGCTACGCCGTGGCGCACTGCACGGTCGAAGTCGGCGAGGCTGTAGGTGCCGATGCCGTGGGTGCGGTCCGGGGTGATGTTGGTGGCGTGAATGGCGCCCAGCGGCGTGGCCATTTCCAGGCCCCCGGCGAAGGGCGCCTTGCCCGGCAGGCTGTGGCAGGCGACGCAGTCACTGAGGCGGGCGACATATTCGCCGCGACTGACCTGTGCGGGGTCGACGCTGGCGGCTTGTTCCTGCGCGAACGGGGTGGCGGGCTGGCGGGTGACATACCAGGCCAGCAGGCCGGCGGCGACCAGGCAGGGCAGCACCAGCCAGCCTGCGGTTCTTGCGAATCGACGGTTGTTCATGGGCGGTCTCGCTCGGTTAGCTGAAGGTGTGTCGGCTTAATGGCAGGCTGCGAACACGCTGGCCGGTCAACTGCGCTACCGCATTGACCACGGCCGGCGCCACAGCGGGGAGCGGAGGCTCACCGATGCCGCCCATCTTCTCGCCACTCTCGACGATCTTTACGTGCACCTGCGCCATCCGTGAGGGCGGCAAGATTGGGTAAAGGTCGTAATTGCGCGCTCGTGGTTTACCGTCCACGTACACCGCTTCTTCCAGCAAGGTTTGCGAGAGCCCCAGGGCCACCGCGCCATTGACCTGAGCTTGCACAATCGCCGGGTTGACGATGCTGCCGGGGTCGATGGCTTCCCAGATGTGGTGGACCTTGACCTGGCCGTTTTCAATCGACACTTCCGCGATCACTGCCGCGTGGGAGCCGAACGGCGAGGCCATGGCCACGCCACGGGCGCGCCGGGTACCGTCTTCGGCAGTGTAGGGGCCCCGTTTCCAGCCACCGGACAACTCGCCCACGGCCTTGAGCAGGGTGGTCAGCCGTGGGTTGTCGCGCAGCAGGTGCAGGCGCAGCTCATAGGGATCGCGGCCGCCTTTGTCCGCCAGCTCATCAAGGAACGCTTCGTAGAAGAAGTCATTCAGCGAATTGCCCACCGAACGCCAGTAGCCGAGCATGGCCGGGCCCTTGACGTAGATCTGCGCGATGCGTTTGTTGGGGATGGCGTAGCTCTTGCCCGACAGGCCTTCAAGGGCGGTGGGGTCGAGTTTTTCGCCCTGCTTGCCGGCGATGGCCTCGGTGGGGCCTTCGGTGGCGCTCACCGCTTCGATCGCCACCGGCAGGCCGTCGGCGTCCAGCGCGGCGCGGAACTTGACCACCGCCACCGGGCGCAACACGTCGCGCAGGAACTCTTCCTCACGGCTCCAGATCAGCTTGACCGGACGGCCCACCGCCTTGGCCAATGCAATCGCCTGGGGGTAGGGGCTGGCCGAGTCATACAGGAAGTGCCGGCCGAAAAAACCGCCCAGCAGCGGCGAGTGCAGGGTCACTTGCGCAGGGTCGAGCCCGGCGCGCTTGGCGATGTCGGCGCGGAACATATCGGGCGCCTGGTTGGGCAGCCAGATCTCCAGCGAACCGTCGGGGTTGAAGCGCGCCAGGGCTGACGGCGGCTCCAGTTGGGCATGGTTGAGGTACTGGTTGTGGTAGGTAGCCTCGACCTGGGTCTTGGCGTTTTTCAACGCGCCGGCCACATCGCCTTCGTTCTCGTCGTCACGGGCCGGACCTTGCTGGGCCGCGAGAAAGTCGCGAAAGCCGTCGCTGGAAAAATCCGCGGGCATGCCGCGCACTTTTGAGTCGGCCGTCGGTTCCTGCCAGTCGACCTGGATCGCCTCCACCGCACGCTTGGCGTGCCACCAGCGTTCGGCCACCACGGCTACCGCACCGGGCAGCACATGCACCGAGTGCACGCCTTTCATGGTTTCGACCTGGGATTGGTTACGCAGGCTGCCCACGGTCATGCCCAGGCGCGGCGCGTGCTGCACGGCGGCGTGGAGCATGCCGTCGACCTTGATGTCGATGCTGTACTGCGCCTTGCCGGTGGATTTGTCATAGGCATCCAGGCGCTTGACCGGCTTGCCGATCCAGCGGAACTGGCTCGGGTCGCGCAGGGTGATGCTGGCCGGGTCGGGCACCGGCATGTCCAGGGCGCGGCCGGCCAACTCGCCGTAGCCCAGGGAGCGCC
>NZ_CVTH01000090.1:0-108717 GCF_900005955.1 Pseudomonas sp. 8 R 14
GTGGCAGCGCGGTGGCGGAGGCGGGCGGTGTGACCGCCAACGGCAGCGGGCGCCGTGTGATGGGCGTTGCCGGGAAGTCCAGCAGCAACAGCGCGACGTTCAGCAACAGGTCGATGCTGCCCTGTTCACGGACCTTGGGGTTCTGGCTGCCGAGCGCCTGGATGTCTTGCGTCAGGCTGGTCGTGATGGCCAGCAACCACCCCATCAGCATTGCCGGGCCGCGCAGCACGGGTTGTATAACACTGAAGAACAGCAAGCCGCTGCCTTCGCGCAAGGTCTGCCAGCGACTTTCACTGTTGGACACGGAGGCTCGGTCAGCCTGTTGTACCAAGGCGCGGGCGTTATCGCTGAACAGGTACTGCATCAGGCTGCCCGTGACCAGGCACTGCTGCAATTCTTCGTTGATACCATCGAGTGCCAGGGTCGCCGGCGGCGGCGTTTCCCTGGGGGCGAACTCATCGCCCTGGCCGAACCGCAGGTAATGGGGTTCGTGAAAACCTCCGTTGTCGTAGATCGGCCTGGTGTTGTCGGGCAGCCAGGTCAGGATGCTGGCTTGCATGTCGCCAGGTGCGGCGATCGCGGCCAGCAGGTCGGCGTGGCTGGCGTACTCGTGCAACGGTTGGGCATAGAGCGGGCGAAACAGCAGGTGCGGGCCGTTGCTGACGTCCTGGAACTCAATGATGTACATGTTGCTCACCACGTCCGGCTGGGCGGCGGGGCTGTGCAGCAGCGCCAGATGACGAATCACCACTGCACGGCCGTCGAGTTGCTGCTCGCTGCTGGTGGCCTGCATCAGGCACTCGACCATGCGTGCGCCCACGGGCGTCACACCGGCTTCGCGCTTGAGGCTCAACTCCAGCGCCAATAGCGGCAGTTGTACCGACAGGTGTTCAGCGAACAGCGTTTCCTGGGCGCGGGCCTTGGCCGTATCGCTGAGCAACTGGTCCTTGAGGTAATGGGGGTAATGCTGGCCGATATCCACTCGCTCAACCAGGGCGATGACGTAGGCCGGTGTCAGCCACGCCGGTAAGGGGGTGCCCTGGCGATGGGCGAGGGTGAACTCGCCGCTGGGACGACCACTCAGGTTTCTGATGGCCAGCTCCGTGAGACTCATGCGCACGTGCTCGACAATCCCGGCACCACCCGGGTAACCGGCGGCAACCACGAACGTCAGCTGCACATCATCCGGGTTAAGCCCCTGTGTCGGGATCTGGTCTGGACCGTTGCCGACGGCTGTTTCACGGCCCATTTCGCGTTGTAGGGCCGCAACGGTAAAACGTTGGATGTCTTCAATGTCGGTGGCAAGGGCCGGGTCCTGTGCGCGTTGTTTCAGGCCCGCCAGGGCCAAGGTGTAATGGCGGTAGCGGGCACGGTCGGCGGGGCTGGCGCCACGCAGATTCTGCGGTAGCTGCGCACGCACGCTGGCGAGTGTTTGCGCAGGGGCTTGCAGGGCGTCGAGAAAGCACAGCCCTGGGTCGGTGATTTCCAGGTACAGCGTGTGCAGCGTCTGCTGGTCTTGGCCGAGTGGCAGTTGCAGGGCGCCCAGGCGCGTGAGTTGCTGGTTCAGAATCATCGACGCCTGGTGGTCGAAGATGGAGCCTTCGGGTTCGTAACGATTACAGGTAATCGTGCTGGCCTGGTAGTGCGCCGCCAGGCGCTCGCCCCAGGCCTGCAAGAGCGCGTCCATTGAGGCAAAGGATTCGACTTGCCCGTTTGGCGCACACAAAAGGGCCGGCGCCACGCCGTTGATGGCGCGGGTCAGCACCATGTGTTCGGTCAGTTGGCGATCGGCCTGGCCATTGCTGCTCAGCGTGGTCTCAAGCCCATAGGCGAGCACGCTGTGGTCGCCGTGTTTGGCCAGGCGTTGTGCACGGTCCGGGGTGGTGATGAGTTGGTCCAGGGTTTGCCAGGCGGCCTCGTCCAGTTCCGGCTGGCGCAGGGTGCTGGCGCGCAAGGTGCTCCTGAGCATGTCGCTGAGCCAGCGCCAGCGGCTGACTGTTGTGTCTGACGGGGCATTCCAGTACTCGGCCAATGCGTCTTGCAGGGCAATGGGCAGGGTGGGCGGCAGCGTCTTGATCAGCGCCTCAATGACTTTCATGTCCGGCCCAGGCGTCTCGGTGCCGGGTAGCTTGAGGCGCTTGGGCGGGACATCCGACAGGTAGTAGGGCAGATGGTCGACTTCGTTGAAGTCCAGTGGTCCACCTTCGGCCAGGTAGCGCCGGATAACCGTCATCAAGGGGGCCAGGGTCCAGCCACCTTTCCCGGTGGGGGTTGCCAGGCGTGTGCGCGACAGGTCGATGATCAAGTCGGGGTATGTTTCGGCAATGGCTGCGCCGAGTAAGGGTTGGATCACCGCCTCCAGGGAGGGGCGACTGGCAAATTGGGCACTGACGGCCTGGGCGGTCAGCGCATGAGTAGTGGGTGTTGCGTGCATCGACATAAAAATCCTTTTTATGGGCGGTCAGCCCGACGCGGGGTTTATTCAGGTATCAGGACGAGGAACAGTTGTTGGTCCAGCGGCCGGTTGATGGGGCTGTAGAGGTCATTGACGATCACGTGGCTGTCCGGGCCTGCCTTGGCGATCAGGTCCTTGAAGGTGGTGAACCGGTGTTCCGGGCGTTTGAGGTGGGCGGCGGTGTAGTCGCCGCGCGGGCTGTCGGCGCTGCTGTAGTGAAAATGCGCGTACCACAGCACGTCGACGCGGTTCTTTTCGCGAATGGCAAACTCCGAGACATAGTCATTCGCGCCAGTGCGCTGCGGGCCATGCACCAGGCCGATATCCACGGCGGCATGGCGACGCAGGTAATCAATGTTTTCCTGGCGCGGACGCTGGGCCTTGTAGCCTTCTATGCAGTGTTGCTCACCCTGACGGCGCAGGTCCGTTGCACGCATGCGCAGGCGCTCCAGGGCCTGGGGGACATCAGGCTTATCCAGGTGATGGGCCTGGATTTCATCGGCAATCGCCTCGATTTTCCTGGCTTGGTGGCCGAACATGTCATTCCAGTCTTGTGGGTTGACGTCGTCACGGCGCTGCGGGTCGGCCAGTTTGCGTTTCTGAAACTCGATGGATTTTTCCAGGGCGGTGATTTGATCGATCAGCCGCTGAGCTTCCGTACGCAGGGTCGCCAGGGCTCGCTGGCGTGGCACGGGTGCCGGGCGCTGCGGCGGTGCGTCGACGATTTCCACCCAGCCTTCATGGGGATGCTCCATGAACCGCGCGCTGATTTCGTCGGTCAGCGGGTTTTTGACCACAATGGTTGGAAAGGGCATCTCGGCGTCGGGGGGCAGCAGGTTGCCCACCAGTGTTCCTTTGTCCCGCGACCGGAACACGCGCTTGGTCGGGGATGGCAGTTGCGCTGGTTTGAAACGCACGAACTGGGCAGGCAGGAATTCATCCTCGCGAAGTACATCCGCCAAGTCTGTCTCGGCTGCGGCGCGCAGGGTTTCCAGGCGCTCGATCAACAGCGGCATATAGCGCGGACGCAGCAGTGTCGAGTCCAGTTCCATCAGCATGCGGTAGGCCTGGAGGCGCCGGCTGTAATGCTCGATCACATTCACCAACACCTCTTTGCGCTCGGCAGAGGTGAAGCCTTGGGTGGTCAACAGGTCGATGTACGAGTGCTCTACGGAGACCTGAGGGAAGTGCAAGGTCTCCAGCCGCGCCATAAAGTATTCTTCCTGGGCGGTGGCTGGCTCCCTCAGCTCATCAATGCTCAACGCCGCCAGCAGGTCGAGCGGCTCGACAATGGCACAGAGGCGGTTGTAGAAGCGCCGATGGGGCATGGCATTGAGGAACTTCAGGCGCTCTGCCGGCCCGGTCTTGAGGCGGTTCGCCATCTCTTCCAACGTCATGTCGATAGCAATCAGGGACTCGGCATGGCGCTCGGAGGTGGCAAAGTGCATTTCAGTCATATCGAGCAACCGCTGATTGGCCGGCTCGTCGCGCTCCATCCGCAACAGGTCGTTCATCAGCTCGCCCCGATCAGACACAAACGTGGCGGTGTGCAGTGACGCCAGGAAGCTGACATCCACCTCCTGCGCCGCCAGCAGGGTTTGGTACTGTTCCAGGCAACTGGACTCATAATCGAACTTGCCATCGGCCGCCTTGACCTGCGCGTAGGCGTCGATTATCGCGCGGCGATTTTGCTGTAACTGCTCGGTGACCGGGGCGTACTTTTCATAGGCCACGAGAAAGTGCAAGCGAGCCCGGGTCCTGTTACGCGCCTCAACGGCGTGGGCGCTGACGGCTGACGGGTCATTAGGGGACAGGCGCAGGCGTTGCATTGCATGGGCCAACTCGCGGTCGCGCACTTCAAATTGTTTCTTGGTTGCCGTCACGGTGTCGAACAAATGGGCGGTTTGGTCAATTTGTTCAAGGATCTGGCTTTCCAGGCGAGTGACCTTCAGCCACGCCTCTGCACGTTGCTGTTCAATTTGCGCCAACTTGGCCTTGAGTCGGTTTTTCGGCCCCCCTCCACGCAGTTTGAGACCCAGGTCCAAGGCCCAGCGTCCTTGCCCGTCGTAGCTGAGCTTAAAGCCTGGGTGCAGGTTTTTTTGTGGATTGACGATGAACACTTCGCCTGCGTCGGGAACGATGCTGACCTGGAACAGCAGGCCGGCTACCGAGGCATGCCACTGCTGACCAATGCGGTACAACCCTTTGAAGGCACCCAACTCGACCGGAGAGGGAGCGGGCACCGGCCAGGCTACGTGGTGCTCGAGCAACGCGTTGAACAGACGGCGTCGGGAACCGTCACGCGCGGTGGAGTGGATGAAGTCCACCTCGGTACGATCACTCGCAGGCGGCTCGGACGGCAGGCCAACCGGGCCTTGTTCAATCTTTGGCGCAACGTGTGCAGACGGCGTGGGAGGTCGTCGCAGCAAGGTACTCAAGGCCTTGGACACGGGCGGTTTGGCTGGGGTGAAAGCGGGCTCGATTGATGGATGTTGCGCCGACGCCCTGTGTATCAGTAACAGGCCGATATTGAGCAGGACATCGACCCAGGCCAGTTCGCGTGCGACCGGGGCATCGCCGTGCAAGGCCTCCAGGTCATGTTGCAGGCTGACGGCCAGTTGTACCATCCAGCCCGCGACCATGGCGGGGCCGCGCAGCAACGGCAGCAATAGTGCGTTGAACAGCAGCCAGCCACCCTCCAGCAAAATCGCCCAGCGGCTTTCGGCGTTGGACACGGCGTCACGGTCGGCCAGGTCGACCAGCGCCCGCGCGTTGCTGCCGTACAGGTATTGGGTCAGGTTGCCAGCGGCCAACGACTGGGCGAGAGACCCCAGCACTGCATCCCCGTTGCTATCGTCCGCCAACTGCGCGGGTGCCGGTGCCGGCCATTGCACGGTGTCGTCGCCCTGGCCAAAACGGATGATATGCGGGCTGACAAAGCCATTGTTGCTGTAGATCGGCCGGGCGTGGTCGGGTAGCCAACTGAGCACACTGTCTTGCAGGGGGCCAGGCTCAGCAATGGCGCCCAACAGCGCGTCACGGCTCGCAAACTGGCGTAGCGAGTCCGGATACAGCGGCCGGTAGAGGATATGCGGACCGACCTGACGGTCCGACGCCTCGATAATGAACATGTTGTTGACCACATCCGGCTTGGAATGCGGTGTGCGGTGGAAGGCCAGGGCGTGAATCACAATGCTCAGGTCGTCGACCACCCGGTCCGCGGCGCTGCGCTGCATCAACGCCTGCACATAACGGTAGCCTTGCCAGGTCATGCCATGCTCGCCCCGTATCTTGTGCTCCAGGGCCTGCAGTGGCAGGCGCACGCGCAATGCTTGGTCGAACAACGCTTCACGGCGTTGGGCTTCACTGTCGTTGCCCAACAACAGGGCCCTGAGGGTGGTGGGGTAGCGTTCGCCGATATTGGTGCGAGCGATCAGCCCCTGGGTGCTGGTGAACAGGCCTTTTTCTCCCAGCAGGTAGTCGGCGTTCATCCAGGCCGGTATCGTCGCGCCGGATTTGGAGCGCAGGGTCAGGCTTCCCTGGGGCGCGGCCGCCAGGTTCTTGATCGCCAATTGCGTCAGGCTCATGGACACGGGCGTGAGGTAGCCGCTGCCCAGGTCGCCGACGGGTACATGGAAGGTCAATTCAAGGTCGTCCGGATCAATCGTCGTGACCTCGGGATGATCGGCGTGGATCTGTTCGAGCAAGGTATTGCGCGTGAAGTCATGCAGGTTCTCGACGCCATCCAGAAACGAAGCCCCCGCTGTTTGCCGGTGTACGCGTGCCAATTCAGCCAGCTGTTGGCGGTAGGCAAAACGATCACCGGGTGTCGCTGTTTGCAGCCACACGGGAAGGTTCGCCTGGAGGGTGTGCTCAAAGGTCGGGCTCGGCGCCGGGGCCTGGATGAACCAGGGCGTGGGGTCTGTGGTGTCGGCAATGCGCTGTTCCAAGGCGTTCAGGCCGTCGCTGGCCGGCAGCACGACGGTGCCGAGCGCTTCCAGTTGTTGGTTAAGCAGCAAGGCCGCGAGGGTGTCGAAGCTATTGCCATCGGGCTCATAACGTTTGATGGTCACGCTGTCGGCCAGCACCCGGCGCGACAGGTCCCGCCCCCGCGCCTGGGTGAAGGCTTCAAGGGAATCATGGAACTCCAATGTGCCGTTGCTGCGGTACAGCATGACGTTTTGTGCCTGCACCACCAGCAATTCGGGTTCCATGATGTTGGCGGTGTGGCTGCCCTGGACGATGCTCGTTTCCAGGCAATAGGCATGCACCCCGCCTTGCACCGGCGTCGGGCGCGTTCTTTGGTCCGGGTAAGCGGTCAAGTGGTGCAGGGCTGTTTGTTGTTGCTGGTATTGGGTCGGTAACAGGCTGGCGGTGCTGCTCAAGCCTGTGGCCAACAGGTCGCCCAGCCATTGCCAGCGGATAGGGCCGGTGTCGCCCGGCTGGTTCCAGTAATCTGTCAGAGCGTCCTGGAATACCGTCATCAGGGTGGGTGTCAGGTCGAGGATTTTCGCCTTGATCAGTTGCAAATCCGGCTCTCTGACCGCTTCGGCCTCATAGGTCAGGGGATGGGGCGCTCGGTTGGTCAGGAAGCAGCGGCGCCCGTCGATGACCGTGTCCGTGTCTAACAGCGTACCGCTGCCCACGTAATCGAGCGCCACATCCAGCAAGCGCTTAAGGTCCCAGCCCCCGACCAGGTTAGGGACCGCTAGCCGGGTAAGCTGCACGTCAAGGTCCAGCGGCGGGTATTGCTCTTTGATCGCTTTTTGCAGCATTTGCCCGAACACCGCTCTCAGGCTCGGGCGCGAGGCGAACTGACGGCTGACCGCCTGGGCCGGGGCGTCGCTGTGTTGGGTAAAGGTCGGGGGTGTGGGCGGCAGCGGGGGGGGCGTAGTTGGCATAGCAGATTCCATTCCGTGGCTGAAGAAGTGTCGTATCGGCCCAAGCATGGCGACTGGTTGGCGGGGAAAGGTGGTAGTCGATTACCGCAAGAGGGGAAACGCGCGCGAGATTGGCCTATCATCAGCGTCTTTATGAACTGATGAATGATCCTGATGACTGCCGACAACCTGAAAACCGTCCTTGAAGCCAGCGATATGCTTGAAATCGACGGGCTGCACGCCTTCGACTTCCAGCTCGTTGATGAAAAGCTGCTGATCACCGCCATGGACGGCCGTGCCGAAAAACGCTGGAGCTTCAGCACGGCGCAGGTGCAGGCCGCCACCTTCGACGAGCCCTTGCAAAGTTGGACCCTGACCGGTGAGTCGGGCGAGCACCGCCTGATCTGCATGAGCGCGTTCACCGGCAACAATAACGATGAGGACCCAGCCGATGATGATGCGTAAATTCTGGCCGCTGCTGATGGCCGGCAGTGTCGGTGCGATGTCGGTACACGCCGCACCGGCTGACACCTACGAGCTGTTGGTCGGCAGCTACACCGCCGGTACCAGCGAAGGCATTTACCGCGTACAGTTCGACAGCCGCACCGGCCAATTCCAGGGCGCGCCGGTACTGGCGGCCAAGGCAGCCAACCCATCGTGGCTGACGGTCTCGAAGGATCAGAAACACCTGTTTGTGGTCAACGAAAACGGCCCAGGGCAGAAAGACGCAGTGGGGCGTGTGAGCAGTTACAGCATTGACCCGCAGAGCCACCAGTTGACCTTGATCAACCAGGTCCAGAGCCTGGGCAACGAGCCCACCCACTCCAGCGTCGCCGCTGATGGGCGCTACCTGTTCGTCGCCAACTATTCGGTGCTGCAAGATCCGGGCGGCAGCCTGGCGATCCTGCCGGTGGACGCCACCGGCAAGCTGTCGGCGCCCGTGCAGTTGAGCGGGCACCCCGCCAGCCGCGTGAACCCCGAGCGCCAGGCGTCCAACCATGTGCACTCGGTGGTGTCGTCGCCGGATGGCAAGTACGTGTTTGTGCAGGACTTGGGTGCCGACAAGGTGTTTGCCTACCGTTATGACCCCAAGGCCAACCACGAACTGCCGTTGACCCCGGCCAACCCGGCCTCGGTGCAATTGCCTCCAGGCAGCGGCCCGCGTCACTTGCTGTTCAGCGCAGATGGCAAGCATGCCTGGCTGACCACCGAGATGAGCGCCCAGGTCGCGGTGTTCGATTACCACGACGGTACGCTCACACAGACCCAGTTGCTGGACTATGCGCCGGGGCAGCCGGTGTCGGACAAAGCCGGCGCGGCGCTGCACGCGTCAAGCGATGGCAAGTTCCTCTACGTGAGCAATCGTGGCACGGCCAATCAGATCCTGGTGTTCAGCATCGACCCGGCCACTGCGCACCTCAAGCAGGTGCAGCAGCGCTCGGTGGAAGGCGATCACCCGCGAGAGTTCAGCCTCGATCCGAGCGGCAAGTTCCTGCTGATCGCCAACCAGAAAAGCAATGAAATCGTGGTGGTCGAACGCGACCCCAAGACCGGCCTGCTGGGTAAAACCGTGCAGAAATTGCCGATCGATGCGCCCAGCGACCTCAAGTTCCTGGTGCGTCAATAAGCCACAGGCCCCGCCATGCGGGGCCTGACCCTTAGTATTAATTGTATTAATAGCGGCTACTGTTTCAAAGCATTTCTAAGGTTCAACCCTCGGGCGTAAGTTGGGTTCCAAGGCCTTCCCCGGCCACCCAACCGAACGAACATAAGGGTTACCGACATGAACTTGAATCTCTTCTCCATCATCGCCGCCTCCGCCGTTTCCGCCACCGTGGCCCTGCCTGCCGCCGCCAGCGTGGAAGTCAGCGGCAAAAAATCCAGCACCAGCGCCTACACCCAGAAATACCTGCAACAGAGCGCCAACTTCTACGCCGCCCTGGATCACAAGACCCAGCAATGAGCGCTGATTGACCCTGCACACAAGCAGACGCCAAACCACTGGAACGTAAACGCGCGTTCGAGTGGTTTGGCGTTTGTGCAGCTGTCGAAGAAAAAAATGAGGTAATGGCGCATTGCCATGTGTTTAAATTGACGCTTAAATATTGACGCGCTCTTTCATGGAATCGACAGCATGGCACTTCGACTCGCCGCACTTATCCTCGCCCTTTATTCCACCCCGATCCTGTCATCCGTGCAGTTGACGGACGGCGAACCGGAGATCGCTCGCGAGCGGTTGTTGAGTCTGATCGAAGGCTAAGCCTTCGCCATCACGCCGATAAACAGTGGCGATTGCAGGAATTCTTCCAACCAGCGTTGCAACGCTTTGTACGGCGTACCGGCAAACCATTCGCGGTCCACGTGGGCAAACTGCCGTATAAACGGCGCAAGCGCCATGTCCGCCAGGCCAGGGTGGTCGGCCAGCAGATAGGCGCGCTGGGCCAGCAACCCCTCGAGCTTCTGCAAGAACACCTCGCCTTCGGCTCGATAGTGTTCCACCGGCTGCTCGGGATAGCGCTCGGGGTACTTGTATCGATTCAAGTGATGTTTAAAGGTTGAATCGTTCTCGGCGATCAGCTCAAGTACCGCTGGATCGCCCTGCAATAACCAGTTATCCGGATCATGCCGGGCCAAGGCCCATTGCATGATCGCCAGGCTCTCGTCGATCACCACGCCATCCACCACCAGCACCGGCACCGTGCCCTTGGGCGACAGTGCCAGCATCTCCGCCGGCTTGGCCTTGAGGCTCACCTCGACAATCCGCACCGCCACCCCCGAGTAGCGCAGCGCCAGGCGTGCGCGCATCGCATAGGGGCAGCGCCGGAACGAATACAGCAGCGCCTCGCTCACTTGACCTCCAGGGTGCTCAGGCCATTGCCCTGGCGCTTGACCTGGATCTGCACCGGGATGCGTTCGTGCATTTCCTGTACGTGGGAGATCACCGCCACCTTGCGCCCCTGGGCCTGCAAGCCGTCGAGGGCGTCCATGGCCAATTGCAGGGACTCGGGGTCGAGACTGCCAAAGCCTTCGTCGATAAACAGCGATTCGATCTTCAAGGTGCTGGACGCCATCGACGCCAGGCCCAGGGCCAAGGCCAGGGACACCAGGAACGTCTCGCCGCCGGACAACGAATGCACCGAGCGCAGTTCATCGCCCATTTCCGTGTCCATCACCAGCAGGCCCAACATGCTGCCGCCGCGCTTGAGACGGTAGCGGCGCACCAGTTGGCGCAGTTGCACGTTGGCGTGGTGCACCAGCAGGTCGAGGTTGTAGGCCTGGGCAATCTTGCGGAAGGTATCGCCGGTGGCCGAGCCGATCAGTGCGTTCAGGCGTGCCCAGCGTTGCCACTCGTCATAGGCCTTGGCGATCTGTTCGGCCAGGGCACTGTTGGCGTCCTGGCGACGCTGGTCTTCGGACTGGCGCGCGCGCAGGTCGGCGCAGTGTTTTTCGCCGTCGGCCAAGTGTTGATTGAGCGCAGCCAGGGCGCCGTCGAGTTGTTCGGCGTCCAGGTTGCCGTTGTGCAGGGCCTGGTGTTCGGCGAGGCGTTGTTCGCGTTCCTGCAGCAATACCTTGGCTTGCTCGACGGCTTTTTCGCTGCTGTGCAGATGCTCGCGCAGCGTGGCGATGTGTGTGTCATCGAACGCCAGCAGACGCGCCAGGCCCTCGTCATCCAGCTCTGGGTGCAGGGCGCGCCATTCGTGGGTGCGGGTCTGGAGGGCCTGCTGCTCGGCTTCAAGGGATTGCCGGCGCTCCTGCCGGGCCTTGAGGTCGGCGGCCAGCTGGATCAGTTGGTTGCAGATGTCCTGCAACTGCTGGTTGGCGTCCGTCTCGCTCTGGCGTGCCTGCACCACGGCCTGTTCCAGTTGTTGTTGCCAGTGTTCGGCGCTGGCGTGCTCGCCCAGCAAGGCCCCGAGTTTTTCCTGGGCGGCCTGTCGCTGCGCGGCCAACTCGGTAAATTGCTGGTTCAGGGCCTCGAGCTGCTGTTGGCGATGCTGCTGGTGCGTGTGCTCTTTCTCGATGGCCTGCTGGCGTTCCTGCTGCTCGGCCAACTCATCCTTCTGATGGCCCAGTTGTTCAAGGCGTTGGCTGACCTGCTGGTCCAACTGCATAAAGGTCGCGGCCGGGTCGCTGCGCAAGCCTTCCAGGGTGTCGGCGGGGAGCAGGTTGGCGAAGGCGTTGAGTTCTTCGTCGAGGCGCTCGCGGTCGTTGGACAGCTCGCGCTGTTGATCCAGCATTAATTGGCGGGTCTGCTGGCTACTGTCCTGAGCGGCTTGCAGGTGTTGCTGCAAGCGCCCGGCGTTTTGCTGCAGGTTGAGCAGGGCGGCCTGGCGCTGTTCGTCCTGGGTGATGCTTTGGGTCAGTTGGCTGAGTTGCTGGGCCAACCAATGGCTGCGTTTGGCTGCGTCCTGATTGAACAGCGAGGCCGCCAGTGGGTGTGCGTCCAGGCTGGGCTGGAGCGCCTGCTGTTGGGTGACCAGGTGTTCCTGTTGTTGCAGGAATTCTTTCTGCTGGGCGATCAGGCCGCCGACTTCACCGCGCAGTTCGGTGAGTTTTTCCTTGAGGGTATCGACCGCTTTCTGCGCCGTGGCCTCTTCGTTGTCGTCGTGGCGCCCGAGGCTCTGCAGCAGGGCTTCGGGCTGGTGGTACGGGTGTTCATGGCTGCCGCACACCGGGCAGGGCTGGCCGTCCTGCAATTGTTCGCGCAATTCCTCGACGCTGGCGCTGCGGGCCAGGCGCTGGCGCTCCAAGAGTTGCTTGGTCACCGTCAGGGTCTGTTCAGCCACGGCCAGCTCGGCCTTGGTTTGCAGGCCGGTCTGGTTCAGTTGGTCGCGTTGCTGGGCGGCATCGGCGAGCTTTTGCGTGAGGGCAACGGCTTGCTGCTCCAGTTGCTGCTGGCTGTCCCACAGGCGTGACAGGTCTTCGAAGGCGCGCTGCTGCTTGCGATTGTCCTGCAACAGGCTGGCCAGCAGTTGCACCTGTTCGGCCACGGCATGGGGTTCGGCGCCGGCTTCTTGATACAGCAGGTCGAGGGCTTCGCGTTGCTGGGCAAATTTTTCTGCGGCGCTGGTAGCACGCTGTTCAAGTTGTGGCAGTTCGGCCTGGCCTTTTTTCAGGCGATTTCCGATCAGCATCAACTGTTGCAAGCGATCGCGGTAGGCGTTCCAGGCATCGCTGAGCGGGGCGAGGGCGCTGCTGCGTTCAAGTTCGGCGGCCAGGCGTTGCAAGCGCTCGGCAACGTGGGCGTGTTTGTCCTGCAAACCCTTGAGCAGCGTCTGGCCTTCGGCACAGGCGGCTTCGTGTTGCTGTTTTTCCTCGTTGCGCTTGGCCAGGTCTCTGGTCAGGTGGGCAAGGGTGTTTTGTGCTTCAAAGGCCTGGCGCAGCAACGGCACCGCATCGCCCTGGGCCTTGAGCGCTTCGGCCAGTGCCGCCTGGGCGGATGCCTGCTGCTGTTGGGCCTGCGCCTGGCGGGTATGCAATTCGGCCTGTTGCTCGATGTGCGCCTGAATCTGCGTAGCCAGCGGTGTGAGCAAGGTGTCGAGTTCGGCCTGGCGCGCAAACTGATGCCGCTGCGGCGCCAATTGGTCCAGGCGGCTCAGGTCTTGGCGCTGTGCATCCTGGCTGTCCCAATCGGCCTGTACGCGCTGGAGCTGCTCGGTGGCACTGCGCTGGCGGTCCTGCCATTCGCGCAGTTCCTTGAGCCAGGTGTGCTGCAACTCCAACTGCTTGAGCTGCGCCTGCTGGGTCTTGAGCTGCTGCTGGGCCGCGTCGAATTGCTGGTCCAGTTCGGCGCGCGCTTCAGGGGCCAGGGGCACTACGCCGGTAGCCTGGTCCTGCAGGTGTTTGTGCGTATCCTTGGCCTCCTTGGCCTTGTCGAATGCGCGGCGGCCGAGCTGGGTGTACAGCGCGGTGTCGGTGAGCTTTTCCAGCAGTTCGCTGCGCTCATTGTCGTTGGCCTTGAGGAAGGCGCTGAACTCGCTTTGCGCCAGCAACACCGCGCGGGTGAACTGCTCGAAGTTCAGGCCCAGGGCCAGTTCCAGCTGGGTTTTGTATTCGGTCTTCTGGCTGGCCAGCAGTTGGTCGCTGTCCAGGTCGATCAGGCTCTGCCGACTGTTCTGCAATTTGCCGCTGGCCTTGTCGCGGGCGCGATTGGCTTCCCAGCGCGCCCGGTAGCGACGGCCGCTGACACCGACAAAGTCCACTTCGGCGTAGCCGCCACCGGTGCCACGCCGGATCAGGGTGCGTGGATCGCCGATGGAAATATCGCTGTCGGCATCCGGCATCTTGGCCTGGCCGGTATCGCCCAGGCGTGGCACGGCGCCAAACAGCGCCAGGCACAGGGCATCGAGCAGGGTGCTTTTACCGGCGCCGGTCGGCCCGGTAATCGCGAACAGCCCGGCACTGGCCAGGGGCTCGGCAGTAAAGTCGATCTCGAACGGCCCGGCCAGGGAGGCGAGGTTTTTCAGGCGGATGGCAAGAATCTTCATGGCTGTTCACCTGCCTGTTGCACTTCCTGGAGCAGCACGGCGAAATCCTTCAAGGTCTGTTCATCCACTTCACTGCCGTAGCTGTCCTGCCAGGCACGGCTGAACAGCTCTTGCGGCGAGAGTTGATCGAGTTCGATAAAGCGCTCTTCGTCATGGGCATCACTGCCACGTTTACCCGCGTACTCGGCGGCGATACGCACCAGGCGCACGGCCTTGCCTTGTAGGGCGGTTTCGATCTGCTGGCGCAGGTCGGGCTGGGGCTCGTCCAGAAGTACGCGCACTTCCAGCCAGGGATGGCGCTGGGTTTCGGCGAGCAGGTCGATATCGGGCAGCTCTGCCAGCTGTTTAAGAATATCCGCCAGCGGCGCGGCTTCCAGGCGTTGCAGGTCGACCGAGCGGGGAATCAGCAGCGGTTCGACGCTCACCAGGCATTGGCCCTGGAACGTCACATCGAGAATCTGGTGCTTGTAGCCGATTTCGGAAAACGACAGTGGAATCGGTGAGCCGCTGTAGCGAATGCGCTCTTCGCCATTGACCTTTTGCGGCTTGTGCAAATGGCCGAGGGCCACATAGCCCACACTCTTGTCGAACAGTGTGGCCGGCAGCGCCTCGGCGTTGCCGATGATCAGGCTGCGCTCGGAGTCTTCCGACACCGAACCACCGGCCATGTGCGCATGGCTGATGGCAATCAGCGCCTGGCCTTTTTTGCGTTTGGCGTTGGCGGCGGCGATCAGCCATTCATGTACCTGGCCGATACCCTGCAGGTAGTCATCACCCAGGTGGGCACCGGTGACTTCCGCCGGGCGCAGGAACGGCAGCGCCAGGCACCACGCGGCGACCTTGCCCTTGGCATCCGGCAGGGGAATCAGCAGGCGTTCGGCGTCCAGCTGGCCGTCGTCCAGCCACAGCACGCGGCCCAGCGCATGGGTGCGCAGGCGCCGCATCAACGGCGCGGGCAGTTCGATGCGCGAGCCGGAGTCGTGGTTGCCGGCGATCATTACGATGGTCAGCGTCGGGTTTTGTTCGTGGGCGCTGATGATGAAATCGTACAGACGCTCCTGGGCCTTGAGCGGCGGGTTGACGGTGTCGAAGATATCGCCGGCGATCAACAGCACATCGGGTTGCTGGGCCGCGATCTGGCGCAGCAGCCACTCGAGGAAGCAGGCGTGTTCGAAGTCGCGTTCCTGGCCGTGGAGGTTTTGGCCCAGGTGCCAGTCGGAGGTGTGGAACAGACGCAAGGCGAACTCCGTAGAGGAAAAGAGGATGAATGGCCGCCGAAAACAAAGCAGGGCGATAAAGCTGGAGAGTTTACCTGTAAATACCCTGTTACCAGGCGCGCTTGGAACTGACCGCTGATGAACATGCACTCAAAACAGGTCCCACCTGAAGGTGGGATACCTATGAACTGTTTGAAGGATAAATTGAATATGAGTGCAATTAATCCCGGTGGTGATCACCTTCTTTACTCGTTCACCTTACCTCCCGTACATCATCAGTCGCCGGAAAAAAAAAGCGAGCCAAAGGAAGCACCAATGAATCCCAGGGATTGGCTTGAAAGTGTGACCAATGAAAAGCGCGATCCAAAACTGGCTGAGGCTGGCGCTGATTACGCGCGGTTTATGGTCAACTGGTTCGATTCCGGAAAACCCACATAAGGAGCCGATGCAGGAGTGCTCATCGGCATTGTCTGCCAATCAGTAAGGCCTGCTTTAACGCCTTTAGACGGTGGATGTCCTTTGATTGATTATTTCCACGCCCCACGCGGGAATATTCAAAGGAGGGCGTCCACCCTGGATGCGGCCCGCCGCTCCGTCGGCGAGGCTATTGGCGCTGCTGATCAAATGCACGTCCTGCAATTTTAACGAACTATGGATTGCTGGCCTTTAACAATACAGGTCCCCCAGGCAGCACAAGTCAAATCTGGGAGGGCTTATTTGGGATACAGCGGCGGCAAACTGGTGGTGTCCGTCGCCGGGCCCTGCTCGCGCTCGGCCATGGGGATGGCCTTGACCGCACGCCACAGTTCTTCACCCAGCCAGTATTGACCGCTCTCGCTGTACAGCGCGCCATTGAGCCCATCCAGTGCATCCGACAACGGCACAAACCGTGCCGCCATATCCGCCAGGGTTTCCGGCTGTTGCCGCGCCCAGGCATCCAGTGCCTGGCGGGTGGCCTGGGGGTCGTTGGCCTGGGTGGCACGCTTGAGGTCGTCGAGCAGGGTGCGCGGGCTCGGGCCGGTTTGCGCGGCGCGCAGTACCGCCGGTTGCCGACGGGCCCGCCACCACAGGCCGAAGCCCAGCAAGGTGGTGCAGGCCAGGAGCAGGGTGCTGAGTTGCCACAGCCACAGGCGGCTGTCGTCCGGTGCGGTGATGATGGTCGGGATGGCCGGCGTGTCCACCGCCAGGCTGGGGTTGTTGGCCACTTGCAGGGTGCGGGCCGGCAGGCTGGTGCGTTCCAGATGGTCCTCGTGGGTGTTCCACCACACCACCTCGACGGCAGGCAGTTCCAGGGCGCCGACACGGTTGGGCACCAGGGCCTCACGGTCTTCGCGACTGCCGATCAGGCCACGGTCACTGGTCTGGTTGCCGAGCATCGGTTGGTCCGGGTAGCGGCGCAGGCCGTTGATGTCGGTGCTGGGCAGGGCGGGCAGTTGGGCGCTGGACAGGCCTTCGGCCTTGACGATCAGGCTGCGGGTCAGGGAATCGCCGACTTGTACATGTTCCGGCTCCGGGTTCCAGCTCTCGGTGAGCGTGAGGCTGCGAGCCGGCAACCAGGGCGCATCGACGGGGTACAGCGCGGGCTTGGGCTTGACCGCCAGTGGCAGCACCGCCGAACTCACATGGATCAGCTTGCCGGGCTTGGTGCCCTGCAGTGTGTTTTCCTGGGGCGGACGCGACTCCACCAGCGTGGCGCTGAACGTCTGCGCGGGAATCTCCAGGGTGCCGCTGTGCTGCGGGTAGATCGCGTAGCGGGTTTCGATCACGCCATGGCGGATGCTGTTGATGACCTTTTCATAGGTGCGCGACTCGCCCAACTGTTCGACACGGGCATCGGGGATCTGCAACGGCGTCAAGCTGCTGTCGTCATACAGCGACACCGAGTGGTACACGCGCACGGTCAACAGTGCCTGGGCCTGGACGTACACGCTGGTCTGGTCGAGGTTGGCTTCGACAAACACCGGGGCCAGTTCGGCGTTGGTGTCCTGGCTGGTGGTTTCCAGCACTTGCAGGCTGATCGGCTGGGTCGTGTACTCACCCACTTGCAGCGGCGGAATCACCACCGTGCCGTTCTGTTTGGGCAGCAGGGTAATGATCCAGCGGGTGGTCGCATGGTTATCGCCACCCAACGTCGTGAGTTGGTTGAGCTGGCGCGTGCCACTGACTTCGAATTGCGCATCCAGGGGCGACAGGTCGGGCTTGCCGAACTGGGTGACATCGCTGGATTCCACCGTCAGTTCCACCGTTTCCCCGGAATTGAGACGGTTGCGGTCGACGCTGGCGACCAGGCTGGCCGCCTGGGCGTGGCCTGCCGACAACGCGAGCAGAAGCAGAAGGGTGGTGCGGCGGCTCATCGAGTCTTGTCCTGATGCTGTTGCTGTTCGTACCAGAATTTGCGTCGCAGCAGTTCGCCGGGATTGTCCGGGATCTCCTGCAGCCATTGTTCCAGGGCCTGGCGGTGTTCACCGTCGAGGTTGGCGTCGGCAGCAAGCAGCGGCGGGGTGGTGGTGTGCTCATCGCCCAACTCGCTGCCCGGCACGTCGTTGCCAGCGGCTGGCGGCGGGGTGCCGGCCTGGGTATCGCCGGTGCCGGCTTCGCCCTGGCCCTGGGACGACTGCTCGCCACCTGTGGCATTTTGCCCAGTGGCGCCCGGTTGCGCAGTTTGGCCGGGTTGGGTGGTTTCGTCATCCTCGTTTTTTGCCTGCGTTTGCGGCTCGGGTTCTGTCTGTTCCTGGATCAGGGCTTCTACCAGGGCCTTGTTTTTCAGTGCCGGTTGCAGGTCGGGCTGGGCTTCCAGGGCTTGTTCGTAGGCGTCGATGGCCGCTTCGAGTTCACCGGACCTGGCCAGGGCGTTGCCGCGATTGTAGTGGGAATAGGCGTCATTGCCCTCGGCAAACCGCTTGATGGCCTCGGCATAGTTGCCGGCCGCGTACAGGGCGACGCCTTGCCACTGCGGATCCTGGAAGTGCTCTGCGGCCTCGGCGGGGCGTTTCTGCTTGAGCAGGTATTGGCCTTGCTGGTCCGGCCGCAGCCACAAATCCTGGAATTCAAAGGCATAGCTGGGTTGTGGCGCGCCCAACAGCAGAAGCGGTAAAAAGAACAACCAGCCGCGCCGCCCGGCGCAGGCGGCCAGCAGCAACAGCGGCAGCAGCAGCCAGTATCCCTGGTCGGCCCAGGTGTCGAGGTGCAGTAACTGGCCGTCGTTGCGCAGGGCTTGGGGCGGGTCCAGCACGCCGAGCTGGCGCAGGTCTTTATCATCCAGGCGTGCGGCCCGGTAGCGGCCGCCCATTTCGTTGGCGAAGGCCTTGAGTGTCGGGCTGTCGAGGCGCGGTACCAGGATCGCGCCTTGTTCGTCCTTGAGGAATTCGCCGCTTTCCTGGGTCACCGGCGTACCTTCACGGCTGCCGATGCCCAGGATCGACAGGCTCGGCGCCTGGTTGCCCTGCAGCAGCAGGCGAATGCCCTGGCGTTCCTGTTTGGACAGCGATGAGCCGACCAGCAGCAGGCGACCCTGGCCCAGGCCGCCATGCTTGAGCAGGTCCAGGGCTTTCTCCACGGCCAGGTCGGCGCGGTGGCCGGACTCCGGCATGATCGAGGGGCGCAGGGCGTCGAGCAGGTTGCGGCTGGTGGCCAGGTCGTCCGACAGCGGCACCAGGGTGTGGGCGCTGCCGGCATACACGACGATGGCGGTTTGCGCATCGCTGCGCGCCTGCAACAAGTCATAGAGCTTGCGCCGTGCCTGTTCGAGGCGGTTGGGCGGGCTGTCGGTGGCGAGCATTTCCGGGGTCAGTTCGAGCAGCACCACCAACGGGTCGGAGGGTTTCTGGCTGGTTTGTTCAACCCGTTGCCAGCTGGGACCCAGCAACGCCAGCACCGCCAACAGCCAGGCGAGGCCCAGCAACACCCACGGCGATTTGCTTTCGCGCCCGCTGCCACCGCTGAGCAGTACGGCGTGAAAGGCCGGCGGCAGGATCATCTGCCAGCGCCCGGCGCGCTTTTGCCGATGCCACAGTTGCCACAGCAACCAGCCGAGCAGCGGCAGCAGCAACAGCCACCAGGGACGGAACCAATGTGGCCACAGGGCGATCATCGACGCCTCCGTAGACGCAGGCGTTTAAGGCGCTGGCGCCATTCCGGATGCTGTTGCAGGAAGATTCCCTTGCTCGACAGTTTGTTGAGCCCGCGTTGCAGGGCGTTGTTTGGCCAGCGTTCGTGGATCACCAGCAACATGCTCAGGATCAGCGCCAGGGCCAGCGGTCCGCTGTACAGCGCCTGCGCCGGGCGTGCCTGGGTCGGTTGCTGTTCGACGGGCTCGAGCTTGTCCAGTGTCTGCTTGATCGCTTCCAGCTCCTGGCCATCGCGGGCACGGAAGTATTGGCCGCCGGTGGCCTCGGCAATCGCCCTGAGTGCCGGCTCGTCGAGGTCCAGGCTCGGGTTGACGCCAAGGATGCCCAGGGAACCGGTTTGCTCAGGGTCGGCGCCGATGCCGATGGGGTAGATCTTCACCCCTTCTTCGGCCGCCAGGCGCGCGGCGATCAGGGGCGCGATCTGCCCGGCGTTGTTGGCGCCATCGGTGACCAGGATCAGCACGCGGCTTTGCGCAGGCCGCTGACGCAGGCGTTTCAGCGCCAGGCCTATGGCATCGCCAATGGCGGTGTTCTTGCCGGCGATGCCGATGCGCGCCTCATCCAGCCAGGTGCGCACGGTGCGGCGGTCAAAGGTCAGCGGTGCCTGGAGGTAGGCCTGGCTGCCGAACAGGATCAGGCCCACGCGGTCACCTTCGCGGCCTTCAAGGAAGTCGCCGAGCAGGTGCTTGACCAGGTTCAGGCGGCTGACGTCTTCGTCCTGCCAGTGCATGTCGGGAAAGTCCATGGAGCCGGACACGTCCACCGCCACCAGCAAATCGCGGCCGCTGGCGGCAATCGGCAGTGGCTCGCCCAGCCATTCCGGGCGCGCAGCTGCGCTCAGCAGCAGCAGCCACAGCACCACGAAGGGCGCCTGTTGACGCCAGCCCGGCAGGTTCACCCGCGCACGGCGGCGGGCCAGGCTTTCGAGATCGCCGAGGTAGCTGACTTTAAGGGCGGGCTCGCCGCTGTCGGCCGCCGGCAGGATGAACCGCATCACCCACGGCAAGGGCAACAGGATGAAGATCCACGGCCAGGCGAACTCAAACATGTTTGCGGATCCAGGTGTCGACCGCTTGGGTCAGGCCGGCGATGGCCTTGTCGTCGAGTTTGCATTCGGGTTTGTAGGCTCCCTCCACCAGCACCATCCAGCGCGTGAGGCCGGCGGCCGGGCAACGGTTGTCGAGGAATGCCAGCCATTTGCGGCCGTTGAGGGTATGGCTCTGGCTATAGGGATAGTCGTTGCGGCACAGGCGCTTGAGCAGGCCATTGAGCTGTTGCAGCCAGGCGCCGGCGGGCGCGCCATCGTAGGGTTTGGGCATCAGCGCCAACTCCGCCAGGGCGGCGATGCGCAGCGGGTCCAGCGGTTGTTCGGCGCGGGCCAGGGGGCGTCGAGTCGGCAAGAAGCGGCGCAGCGACCACAACCCCCAACCCAGCAGCGGGATGACCAGCAGCAACAGCCACCAGCCCGGCGCGGGCGGCCAGAAGCCGATGGGCGGCGGGGCGATCAGCGGTTGCAGTTGGTCGAGGCTGCTCATTGCTTTTTAACCGGGCGTTGCGGGTTGAGGTATTCGCGCAGTTGTTCGACCATTTGGCTCTGGGTGCTCAGGGGCATCAGCAGGATCCGCAGTTTCTGCGCGAGCAGTTCCCAACGGGCGATGCGCGCTTCGGCCTGGGCCTTGTAGGCCTGGCGCAAATCGAAGTTCAGCGTATCCAGTTCCAATTGCGCCCCGCGTTGCGCAAAACGCAGCAGCCCGGCGGCGGGGAGGGCGTGGTCCAGCGGGTCGGAGATCGGCAACAGCAGCAAGTCGCAATGGCGTGACAGCAGGCTCAATTGCTGCTCGGCGCCCTCGGTGAGGGCACGTTCGTCGCAGATCACGATTACCAGGCTGCCGGGACGCAGCACTTCGCGGCCACGGCGCAGGGCCATGCCCAGGGCGTCGGCCTCCGGGCGGCTTTCGGTGTCCAGGCTCTGGTTGACGCGCACCAGGCGGTTGAGCAATTGCAGCAGGCTTTGCTTGCTGCGGCGCGGCTTGATTTCGTAGTGCTCGTTGTCGCCGAACACCAGCCCGCCGACGCGGTCGTTGTGCCCTAACGCGGCCCAGCCGATCAGGCTGGCGGCTTGAGCGGCGAGCACCGACTTGAACATCTGCCCCGAGCCGAAAAACAGCCGGCAACTTTGCTCCACCATGATGAAAATCGGCCGTTCGCGTTCTTCGTGGAACAGCTTGGTGTGCGGCTCCTGGGTGCGCGCGGTGACGCGCCAGTCGATGGTGCGCACGTCGTCGCCGGCCTGGTACACGCGCACCTGGTCGAAGTCCACACCGCGCCCGCGCAGCTTGGAGTGGTGCAGGCCAATCAACGGGCTGCGCTGGCTTGGCGTGGAAAACAGCTGCACTTCGCGCACACGGTGGCGCATCTCGATCAGCTCGCTGAGCGTGACGCGCACCCCATCGCTTGCGTTCATCGACTTCAAGCGACGGCAACGACGTCGAGAATGCGTTGCACCACACGGTCCTGGTCAATCCCGGCCGCTTCGGCTTCGAACGACAGGATGATGCGATGGCGCAGCACGTCGAACAGCACCGCCTGGATGTCTTCCGGGCTGACAAAGTCGCGACCGGCCAGCCAGGCATGGGCGCGCGCGCAGCGATCCAGGGCGATGGAGCCACGGGGGCTGGCGCCGTAGGCGATCCATTCGGCCATTTCCGGGTCGAACTTGGCCGGGGTGCGCGTGGCCATGACCAGTTGCACCAGGTATTCCTCCACCGCATCGGCCATGTACAGGCCGAGGATTTCCTTGCGCGCGGCAAAGATCGCCTGCTGGCTGACGCGGCGCTCGGGCTTGGTTTCGCCGTTGAGGGCTTCGCCACGGGCCTGTTGCAGGATGCGCCGTTCGACGGCCGCGTCGGGGAAGCCGATCTTGACGTGCATCAGGAAACGGTCGAGCTGGGCCTCGGGCAGCGGGTAGGTGCCTTCCTGCTCGATGGGGTTTTGCGTGGCCATCACCAGAAACAGCGGGGACAGGTCGTAGGTACTGCGCCCGACGCTGACCTGGCGCTCGGCCATGGCCTCCAACAGCGCCGATTGCACCTTGGCCGGGGCGCGGTTGATCTCGTCCGCCAGCACCAGGTTGTGGAAGATCGGCCCTTGCTGGAACACGAAACTGCCGGTTTCCGGGCGATAGATCTCGGTGCCGGTGATGTCGGCGGGCAACAGGTCGGGGGTGAACTGGATACGATGGAACTGCGCTTCGATGCCTTCGGCCAGCTCTTTGATCGCCTTGGTCTTGGCCAGGCCCGGCGCGCCTTCCACCAGCATATGGCCGTCGGCGAGCAGGGCGATCAGCAGGCGATCGATGAGTTTTTCCTGGCCGAGAATCTGCGTAGAAAGAAAGGTTCGCAGCGCGAGCAGCGCTTCACGATGTTCCATCGATGACGGTTCCTGGAGAGATGAGCCTGTGCGTCATGTAACAAACGACAGCCTGGGGCGCCTACTTTAATGCATGGCAGGGGGTGGCGACTAACGGCACGCGGGGTATTTTTAGCAAAACTTGTAGGAAAATTGTGTGAGAGGCACAAAGGACGGCGAGCAGGCGTGTCCGCTCACCGCCTCTGCTTCAACGGCAGGGCACCTCGGGATGCCAAGGCTGGCTATGCACGGCAGAGTTGAGATCCGGGCGTTTGTCGAGGCTGTAGAAGTTCTGTTTGTAGGCCATGCCGTTGTACGACACCGCCTCTGCGTAGGTTGAATACACCTTGGTGGGCGACCACGCCGGAATGTCGCGGCAACTGCCCGAAGGTGGCGGGGCCTTGACGGTGATCGGTTTTTCCAGTCGCAGCGTACCGCCGCGCCCGTCACTGACCCCGACACTGACGATGACGCGGGTATCGCCGGTGACCGCAGGGGCGGTGAGGGTGACGCTGCGGGTATTGCCGATGGTGCCGGTGAAGCCGGTCGGGCGCGTCCACGTGTAGCTCATCGCGTCGCCGTCAGGGTCGCTGGTGTTGGCGATGAAGCTCACGGCCTTGCCCGAATCGACCGTTTCGCTGCCCTGCAGGCTGCCGACGGGTGGGCGGTTGGCGGGGGTGCCGGTGGTCACCGTGAGGCTGTGGCTGGCCGTCGCACGGCGATCGCGTTCATCGGTGACGGTCAGGGTGATGACGCGTGTTCCCGCCGTATTCGGAGCAATAAAGCTGCTGGATGCTTGCGCCGAAAAGTCCGGGTTGAAGCCAGTGGCCGCCCAGGCGAAGCGCAAGCCTTGGCCCGTGGAGGAGGCCCCCGATAGCAGCACCGCCTTGCCGGCCTCAACACTGGAAGGGCCGGTGATCCTGGCGACCGGCAGCCCGTTGCCGCAGGTGCCCAGGCGCCGCCAGGGTTTGGCGGCGCCGGTTTCAACAAAGTTCAGATCGGGGCGAGCGTTTTGCGTCCAGTGCGCCACTTGGTAGTTGTAACCGCTGTAGGAGACTTTTTCGCCAGCGGAGGCATATACCTTGCTCGCAATCCAGGGGGCGGCGCAGTCGCCGACCGGAGGCGCGTCAGGGGCCTTGATGGTCATGTTTTCCCTCAGGTTGAGGGTGTGGGTGCCGTCGGACACCGCCACGGAAATCGAGGTCAGGGTATCGGCGGTTACGGGCGGGGCGGTCAATGCCAAGGTCGGTCCATCCCCGTCCGGAGGGGTAAACCCGTCGGCATTCCAGCGATAGGTCAGCGGTTTTTGCGTGGGCGATTGCGCATAGACATGGCCGTTGAACGTCTCTCCCGATTTGGCTTGCTCGGGGATGGCCAGCCGGCCCGTGGGCGGTTGGCCGGCGCCGTCGGCAAGCAGTTTGCGGATGGCGGCCTCCAGGTCCGGTTGCACGCCAATCTCGGTACGGTTGCCGTTGGCTTGTGGATAGCCGGTCTCCACGAGGATTCTGCGCAGTTCCTTGGGGGCGAGATTGCCCAGGCCATTGGCCCGCGCCACACCTTGCAGCGATGCCATCACCCCGGCAATGATCGGGTTGGCGGAGGAGGTGCCGCTGTAGGTGTGGGTGTAGGCGCTGGTGGGGTTGGCGGTGGTCCAGGTCGTCGTGGTGACGGAGCCGCCCCAACTGAACAGGTCGACGCGTCTGCCGTATTGGGAGTAATAGGCTCTCAAACCGCTCGTGGGGTACACGGCGCCCGCGTAGATGCTGCCGGAATCGAATCTGTTGCGATCAAAGTAGCCGTTGAAGTAGGGGTGGTCCAGGTTGATATTGCCGTTTGCCGCAGCCAGTACGACATGCACACCTTTTTCCATCGTCAGGTAGGTGATGATGTCGCGTACCATGCTGTTGTATTCCAGGGGCATGTAGCAGTTCTGGGTGCAGCCGACTGCTGGAAAGGGCGTGTAATTCATATGCACGCCCAGTTGCAACACATCGCCGGGGCTCAGTTGTTCGGCGGTTTGCAGCAATCGGCTGGGGCCATATTGCGAATAGCCCAGTTGTGCATGGGGCACGATGCCGGTGGTGCCGAAGCCGTTGTCCCTGGAGCCGATGGTGCCGACGCTGGCCGTGTCGTGGTAGCCAGTAAGAGCCCCTGCATCGACTTCCAGAAAAGGTTTGGGCAGGTCCACGTGGTTGTAGGCCCAATGATCGATCTCCGAAGAGATCACCCGCATGTTGTAGCCCTTGCCACCGGGTACGGTCCAGGCCTTCACCGCGTTTACACCGCCGATGTTGTAGGGCGGCACGGCTTGTCGGCCGAGCAGGTAGTGCTGGCGTCCGGTATGGTCCGGTATGCTGCCGCGCGCACTGCCTGCGATGGGTTCGGCCTTGTCGTCGTGCATGCCCTCCACCACGGGTTCAAAGTCGACGTCTTCTATGGCCGGGTCTTGCTGGAGTTGCTGGCGCAGTGCGTCAGCCTGCCTGTGGCTCAAGTGGCGCGTGTCGACAATGTAGTAGCGGTCCAGCCGATGGCGGCGCAGGGCTTCTGCATCCGCCAGCGTGCGGGCCTTGCTCGGCGTTACCAGCGGCTTGATGTTGGGCACGCGGTGCTGGAAGGTGCTGGAGGGGTCGACGAGGTCCTGAAGATTTCGCGACCTGGATCCGTCGTCTTTGATCAGCAGAATCAAGTGTGAATAGTCAGTGTTGGCTGCGGATGCCGCCAGCGCTGATGAAACCGTAGCCAAAAGGCCAATGGCCAGGAACTTGCTGAGGGATTTCATCGAGGCACCCGTGCAGTCACCGTTGCTTTGCTCAGCTAAGGCCGGAAACACGGGGCCGGGTACTGTTAGAAATAACAGTACCGACCAACGGTCAAGGGCATCGGTGAAGGCTGCGCCAGTGCGATTCAGGCGCGGATGTAGGTGCCGGTGCCCTTGAGGATGTTTTGCAGGGTTTGTTCCACTTCTGCCATCTCCGCTGCGGCGGTGGCGTGGGTTATCTCCAATTGGTCCTTGCCGCCCAGTGCATCGGCATCGCCCGCTGCCAGCTCTACCCGCAATGTCGTGTCGCTGAGGGTGACTTTCAGCCCATCCAGGGTCGACGGCTCATAGTCCCAGGTCAGTTCCACTTCGTCTTCGTCGGGGTAGCGGGTGAGCATGAACATCTCGCCGTTCCTGCCGTGGCAGCAGAGCATGGCCATGTTGTCTTCTTCGTCGTCGCACGGGGTGGCCATCAGGGCGTCGGTTTTCAGTTGCAGCATGGGGAATCCTGTCTGGGGTAGGGCGTTGCGTAGGCAATTGTGCCATTGCGGCGAATTTTGTGCTGCTTCCTGTGTCAGACCCAGCGCATGACCTGACGGGCAATACCGGTCATTTTCGGTACTCGGGGCGGGGAAAATAGCCGGTTTTTCTACCGGGAATTCCGGGTTGCCCAAGTCGCAACCCCACGCCTGCGTACCGATGACCGAATATGTCGCAGCATCGCAAGCACCCGGCTTCCCACACTCGTTAAGCTGCGCAACGGATGTGCACGTGCCAGGCGCCTGACCTGCCCGTCGTACCGTCACCCGGCAAGGTGCGCATCTTATGGAAGTTGTATGTGACCTCATTGTCTTGTCCAGCTTCACCCACCTGTCACCCTGATTCGTTTATGGTGCTTAACTCGTTACCTGCGAACAGAGCTGACGGTCTCCCCACCAGGGGATAACACGCGACGCTTCCATCAATAACAAGCCCAAGCGGAGTACCACAGATGGCGTTCTTCACCGCAGCCAGCAAGGCCGACTTCCAGCATCAACTGCAAGCGGCACTGGCGCAGCACATCAGTGAACAGGCACTGCCACAAGTGGCGCTGTTCGCTGAACAATTCTTCGGCATCATTTCCCTGGATGAACTGACCCAGCGTCGCCTTTCCGACCTGGCCGGTTGCACCCTGTCTGCCTGGCGCCTGCTTGAGCGCTTTGATCACACCCAACCGCAAGTGCGGGTCTACAACCCCGATTACGAACGTCATGGCTGGCAATCGACCCACACCGCGGTCGAAGTGCTGCACCATGACCTGCCATTCCTGGTGGACTCGGTACGCACCGAGCTGAACCGCCGTGGCTACAGCATCCACACCCTGCAGACCACCGTGCTCAGCGTGCGCCGTGGCAGCAAGGGCGAGTTGCTGGAAATCCTGCCCAAGGGCACCCAGGGCGAAGGCATCGAGCAAGAATCGCTGATGTACCTGGAAATCGACCGCTGCGCCAACGCCGCCGAACTGAACGTGCTGAGCAAAGAGCTTGAGCAGGTACTGGGCGAAGTGCGCGTGGCCGTGGCCGATTTCGAACCGATGAAGGCCAAGGTCCAGGAGCTGCTCGACGGTATCGACGCCAGCCCGTTCGGCATCGACGGCGAAGAGAAAGCCGAGATCAAGAACTTCCTGGAATGGCTGGTGGGCAACCACTTCACCTTCCTCGGCTATGAAGAGTTCGTGGTACGTGACGAGGCGGACGGCGGTCATATCGAATATGACGCCAGCTCGTTCCTCGGTCTGACCAAGCTGCTGCGCGCCGGCCTCACCGCCGACGACCTGCGCATCGAAGACTACGCCGTGTCGTACCTGCGCGAGCCGACCGTGCTGTCGTTCGCCAAGGCCGCGCACCCAAGCCGTGTGCACCGCCCGGCTTACCCGGACTACGTGTCGATCCGCCAGATCGATGCCGACGGCAAGGTGATCAAGGAATGCCGCTTCATGGGCCTCTACACCTCGTCGGTGTATGGCGAAAGCGTGCGCGTCATCCCGTATATCCGCCGCAAGGTCGCGGAAATCGAGCGTCGCTCGGGCTTCCAGGCCAAGGCGCACCTGGGCAAGGAGCTTGCTCAAGTCGTTGAAGTGCTGCCCCGTGACGACCTGTTCCAGACCCCGGTCGACGAGCTGTTCAGCACCGTGATGTCGATCGTGCAGATCCAGGAACGCAACAAGATCCGTGTGTTCCTGCGTAAAGACCCGTACGGTCGTTTCTGCTACTGCCTGGCCTACGTGCCGCGCGACATCTATTCCACCGAAGTGCGCCAGAAGATCCAGCAAGTGCTGATGGATCGCCTGAAAGCCTCGGACTGCGAATTCTGGACCTTCTTCTCCGAATCCGTGCTGGCGCGCGTGCAGCTGATTCTGCGGGTCGACCCGAAGAACCGCCTGGACATCGACCCGCTGCAACTGGAAAAAGAAGTGGTGCAGGCCTGCCGCAGCTGGCAGGACGACTACTCCAGCCTCGTTGTGGAAAGCTTCGGCGAAGCCCACGGCACCAACGTGCTGGCGGACTTCCCGAAAGGCTTCCCGGCCGGCTACCGCGAGCGTTTCGCTGCGCACTCGGCCGTGGTCGACATGCAGCACCTGCTCAGTCTCACCGAAGCCAACCCGCTGGTGATGAGCTTCTATCAGCCGCTGGGCCAGGTCTCCGGCCAGCGCGAGCTGCATTGCAAGCTGTATCACGCCGATACCCCACTGGCACTGTCCGACGTCTTGCCGATCCTGGAAAACCTCGGCCTGCGCGTGCTGGGTGAGTTCCCGTACCGCCTGCGCCATGCCAACGGCCGCGAGTTCTGGATCCACGATTTTGCGTTCATTGCCGCCGAAGGCGTGAACCTGGACATCCAGCAGCTCAACGACACCCTGCAGGACGCGTTCGTGCACATCGTGCATGGCGATGCAGAGAACGATGCGTTCAACCGCCTGGTACTCACCGCCGGCCTGCCATGGCGCGACGTCGCGCTGTTGCGTGCCTACGCCCGTTACCTGAAGCAGATCCGCCTGGGCTTCGACCTCGGCTACATCGCCAGCACCCTGAACAACCACACCGACATCGCCCGCGAGTTGACCCGGTTGTTCAAGACCCGCTTCTATCTGGCGCGCAAGCTCACCGCCGATGACCTGGAAGATAAGCAGCAACGCCTGGAACAAGCGATCCTCACGGCCCTGGACGACGTCCAGGTGCTCAACGAAGACCGCATCCTGCGGCGCTACCTGGACCTGATCAAGGCCACCCTGCGCACCAACTTCTACCAGACCGACGCCAACGGCCAGAACAAGTCGTACTTCAGCTTCAAGTTCGACCCGCGTGCCATCCCCGAGCTGCCCAAGCCGGTGCCGAAGTTTGAAATCTTCGTCTACTCGCCGCGTGTCGAAGGCGTGCACCTACGCTTTGGCAATGTGGCCCGTGGCGGCCTGCGCTGGTCCGACCGTGAAGAAGACTTCCGTACCGAAGTGCTCGGCCTGGTCAAAGCCCAGCAAGTGAAGAACTCGGTGATCGTGCCGGTGGGCGCCAAGGGCGGCTTCCTGCCGCGTCGCCTGCCATTGGGCGGCAGCCGTGACGAGATCGCGGCCGAGGGCATCGCCTGCTACCGCATCTTCATTTCCGGCCTGTTGGACATCACCGACAACCTCAAGGATGGCGCCCTGGTGCCGCCGGCCAACGTCGTGCGCCATGACGACGATGACCCGTACCTGGTGGTGGCAGCGGACAAGGGCACCGCGACCTTCTCCGACATCGCCAACGGCATCGCCATCGACTACGGCTTCTGGCTGGGCGATGCCTTTGCCTCCGGTGGTTCCGCCGGTTACGACCACAAGAAAATGGGCATCACTGCCAAGGGGGCTTGGGTCGGTGTGCAGCGTCACTTCCGTGAGCGCGGCATCAACGTGCAGGAAGACAGCATCACCGTGGTGGGCGTCGGCGATATGGCCGGCGACGTGTTCGGTAACGGCCTGTTGATGTCCGACAAGCTGCAACTGGTCGCGGCCTTCAACCACCTGCATATCTTTATCGACCCGAACCCGAACCCGGCCACCAGCTTCGTCGAGCGCCAGCGCATGTTCGAGCTGCCGCGTTCGGCCTGGACCGACTACGACACCAGCATCATGTCCGAAGGCGGCGGTATCTTCTCGCGCAGCGCGAAGAGCATTGCCATCTCGCCACAGATGAAGGAACGCTTTGACATTTCGGCCGACAAGCTGACCCCGACCGAACTGCTGAACGCCTTGCTCAAGGCGCCGGTGGACCTGTTGTGGAACGGCGGTATCGGTACCTACGTCAAGGCCAGCACCGAAAGCCATGCCGATGTAGGCGACAAGGCCAACGACGCGCTGCGCGTCAACGGCAACGAGCTGCGCTGCAAGGTGGTGGGCGAGGGCGGTAACCTCGGCATGACCCAGCTGGGCCGTGTGGAATTCGGTCTCAATGGTGGCGGCTCCAACACCGACTTCATCGACAACGCCGGTGGCGTGGACTGCTCCGACCACGAAGTGAACATCAAGATCCTGCTCAACGAAGTGGTGCAGGCCGGCGACATGACCGACAAGCAACGCAACCAGTTGCTGGCGAGCATGACCGACGAAGTCGGCAGCCTGGTGTTGGGCAACAACTACAAGCAGACCCAGGCCCTGTCCCTGGCTGCGCGCCGTGCCTACGAGCGTGCCGCCGAGTACAAGCGCCTGATGAGCGACCTGGAAGGCCGTGGCAAGCTGGACCGCGCCATCGAGTACCTGCCGACCGAGGAGCAGCTCACCGAGCGCGCTTCCACCGGCAAGGGCCTGACCCGTCCGGAACTGTCGGTGCTGATTTCCTACAGCAAGATCGACCTCAAGGAAGCGCTGCTCAAGTCGCTGGTACCGGATGACGACTACCTGACCCGCGACATGGAGACCGCGTTCCCACCGAGCCTGGTGGCCAAGTTCGGCGAAGCCATGCGTCGCCACCGTCTGAAGCGCGAGATCGTCAGCACCCAGATCGCCAACGACCTGGTCAACCACATGGGCATCACCTTTGTGCAGCGACTCAAGGAGTCGACCGGCATGAGCCCGGCGAACGTGGCCGGTGCCTACGTGATCGTGCGCGACATCTTCCACCTCCCGCACTGGTTCCGCCAGATCGAAGCCCTGGACCACCAGGTCTCCGCTGACGTGCAATTGCAGTTGATGGATGAGTTGATGCGCCTGGGCCGTCGCGCCACGCGCTGGTTCCTGCGCAGCCGTCGCAACGAGCAGGACGCCGGCCGTGACACCGCGCACTTCGGTCCGCACCTGGCCGCGTTGGGCCTCAAGCTCGACGAACTGCTGGAAGGTCCGACCCGCGAAGGCTGGCAGACCCGCTACCAGGCCTACACCGAAGCCGGCGTGCCGGAGTTGCTGGCGCGCATGGTTGCAGGCACGACCCACCTGTACACCTTGCTGCCGATCATCGAAGCCGCTGATGTGACCGGGCATGACGCCGCCGAAGTGGCCAAGGCCTACTTCGCTGTCGGCAGCGCCCTGGACCTGCCGTGGTATCTGCAGCAGATCAGCGATCTGCCCGTGGCCAACAACTGGCAGGCCCAGGCCCGCGAAGCGTTCCGCGACGATGTGGACTGGCAGCAACGTGCGATCACCATTTCCGTCCTGCAAATGGCCGACGCGCCACAGGACATGGAAGCCCGCGTGGCCCTGTGGCTTGAGCAGCACAAGGACATGGCTGATCGTTGGGTCGCAATGATGGTGGAAATCCGTGCTGCGGTCGGCACGGACTACGCCATGTACGCGGTGGCCAACCGTGAGTTGCTGGACCTGGCGTTGAGTGGTCAATCGGTGTTGTAAAACAACGACTGGTACTGGACGAATCCCTGAATCTCACGATTCAGGGATTTTTTTTGGCCCGGTGAACCCGGGCAGCCCGCTATTGGACGATTATTTCGCAGTGCCCGGAATGATCAACTCCTCAAGGCGAGAGAAGGGTTCAATAGCCTTTTCTGCAAGTTGGGTCAGGGTCGTGTTGGCCTTTTCCCAATCCGTTTGCGTCATCTGCATTTCGATTGCGTGGAGGTCGGATGCAAGCATGGGAACCTCTTCAACCTCCGCTGTTTTCTTGAGTACATACTTCAACATCGCGTAGGCCAGGCCGAGGTCCTTGGCTAGGCCGTACGTGCGCGGCGCCTGTCGCTCGCCAGGGGCATAGCGGGATGCGTCTTTTTGCGCGCGTGCAAAGTTGGCGAGTGCGTAGCCGTATTCGAGCATCCCGTATACCTGTCCCATCCACGCCAGTTGAGCAAGACGTGATTGTTTTTCGGCAAAGCTGGCATTCGACTCATCGGAAAAGACTCGTGCGTGTACCGCCAAAGGCAGTCCACCGTCTGCGGACGCTTGCAGGAGTTCTTCGATTCGGGCGTGGCGTAGGGTGTCGTTACTAAAGATCTCAGGCTTTTGTTGATACAACTGGGCGAGTTTGTATTGGGCTTGGTTCCAGCCGACGGCGGCGGACTTCTCCAACCAGTGGGTGTCATTGGTAATGAGGTACATGTAATACATGCCCTGGGGATTCTCTTGGCTCGCCGGGTTGGTCAGCAGGCCCTTGGCTTTTTCCAGGGACTGGGCGTCACCCAGTTGTATCAAGGCAGGAATATAGTTCTGAGCCGCAGCCAATCTGAGCCATTTCTTTGTATCGTCGCTTGCGTGGGAAGTGACCTCACCGTTCTTGTGATGCCAGATGCCGTCGCGGTAAGCACCGCATGTGGCCAGGGCGAACTGAGACCAAGCGTTGCCGGTCGCGGCGGCTATGTTTAGAAAGCGCTCGGCTTCTTCAAGTTTGTTGAGCTGGAATATTTTCGCTCCCGTGTAAAGCGCAGCATCGTTCAACTCGTTCAGAGCCGTCTGCATTTCCAGTGGCATTGTTGTTTTTTGCGTGTTCAGTTGCGAAAGCACGCTGAACAGTGCTGGTCGTATTTTTGAATCTGATTTCATGATTGGTACCTGTAATACGCACTCAAATTGTGCGCAAACAGGGTGTGAGATTGCCTGGGCCCTCAGGCGTTAGATAGCTATTGCGTTAGCTTGAGCAGTTTCGATTCCAGGTGATCCAAATGCTGGGTCATCAGGCTGATCGCACGGTTGACGTCGCGTTGCTCAACTGCGTCGACAATCGCCACATGCTCCTGCCACGCGCAATACGTGCAGGCTTTGGCCTCATATTGCGCAATGATCAACGACGTCAGCGGCACCAGGCTGTTCAGGAACTGCGCCAGCGGCGCATTTCCTGCTATGGCTGCCAACTGCAGGTGAAACTCCCCCGACAAGCGTATCGCCGGCCCACGCTGGTCACGTTCAATGCAATCGCGCTCGCGGGCGATCAATTCGCGTAATTGGCGGATTTGCCCGGAGCTGGCCTGGGCGCATGCCAATTGCACCACGGTCATTTCGGTCATGCGCCGCGCTTCGAGGATTTGCCGCGTCTGCTGGGCATCCGGCGCCGCCACTTGGGCGCGCTGGTTCGGACGCAGGATAATCACTTGCTGATGGGACAGTTTGGCCAATACCCGACGGATCACGCTGCGGCTCACGCCGAAGGTTTCGCCCAGGCTTTCTTCGGTGAAGCGGCTGGCCGGGGCGATGCGTTGTTCGAGGATTGCGTCGAACAACCGTGGGTAGATGTCATCCACCGAAGGCTTCTTGCCGGCCACCAGGCGCAGGGTGGGCAAGTAGGGGTCGTGTTGCAGGGCGTGGGCGGTCATGGCCGGTCTCCAATAAATCAGCTGCCCAGATGATCGTCCGGGATATTCAGGCGAATGCCCATGCGCAGGCCTTCCTGGAGGATATGCCGGCGCATCTCGGCACTGGCCAGGGCGCTGTTCTTGTTGCGGATGGCGCGTACCACCGCCTCATTTTCCTGCAGGCGTTCCGCCAGGTGCTCGGGTGAGTTGCGCAGCACCTGGGTGCTTTGCTTGAGGGCATTGCTGGTTTGCTGCACCACGTTCTGGAAGATCGGGTTGGAGGTGAGCGCGAACAGTTCCTCATGAAAGTCGAGGTAAGCGTTCATGCCGGCTTCGGCGTCACCGGCATCCAGGGCTTCGCGCATGTCCATCAGGGTCAGGCGCAATTGGCCGACTTCCTTGCTGCTGATGGACTGGGCCACCAGGCCGACGATAAAGGGTTCGAGGGTGTAGCGCAGTTGCAGGATGTCTTCGAGGCTGGCGTCGGCCACGGCGTCGCTCGATTGTGGTTCGCTGACGCTGGTTTCCAGCACGACCACACCTTTGCCGGGCATGGAGCGCACCAAGCCGAGGGTTTCCAGCACGATGACCGCTTCGCGCAGGCTGGGGCGGCTGATGCCCATCTGTTCGGCCAGTTCGCGCTGGCCGGGCAGCATTTCGCCCCGGCGCCACTGACCGCGAGCCAGGGCGGCGCGGAGTTTTTCTACGACTGAATTGACGACGGTTGAGGTGCTGATCACGTCGTGCGCTCCTTAAAAATGAATAATCCCTGCACTGTAGGAGCGAGCTTGCTCGCGAAAAACTTCAAGTCACCGCGTGCATCCAGAATGCCCGCGTTATCGTTGACGACCTTCGCGAGCAAGCTCGCTCCTACAGTGGAAAGCGTTTAGCGTTTTAAAATTCCTGGTGGGCCGGCACTACCGGCTTCCTGGCCTGGAAGGCATAACCTTGCTGGCCGTCCAGCACCTTGTTGGCGCGTTGGATATCGATGTCTTTTTCCCAGCGCGCGATGGCCACGGTGGCGACGCAGTTGCCGATCAGGTTGGTCAACGCGCGACCGATGCCCATGAACCAGTCCACCGCCAACACCAGCACCAGGCCGACCACCGGAATCGCCGGGATCGCCGTGAGCGTCGCCGCCAGGATCACCAGGGCCGAGCCGGGAATCCCGTGGGCACCCTTGGAGGTGATCAGCGACACCAGCAGGATGGTCAGCAGATCGGTCATCGACAGCGGCGTGCCGGTGGCGTTGGCGATAAACACGATGGCCAGGGTCAGGTAGATCGAGAAACCGTCGAGGTTGAACGAGTACCCGGTTGGAATCACCAGGCCCACGGTGGAACTGCCGATGCCCAGGTGTTCGAGTTTGCGCATGACCTGCGGCAGCACGGCATCGGAGGAGGCGGTGCCCATCACGATCAGCAGTTCTTCACGCAGGTACTTGAGCAACGGCAGCATGCGCAGGCCCGACAGGCGCATCACCAGGCCGAGGATCAGCGCGACGAAGGCAAGGCAGGTCAGGTAGAACAGGCCCACCAGGCTGCCCAAGTGTTGCAGGGAGTCCAGCCCGTAGGTGCTGGTGGTGAAGGCGATTGCGCCGAACACACCGATCGGCGCCAGGCGCACGATCATGCCCATGATGCGGAAAATCACGTGGCTGAGTTCGTTGATCAGCCGGGTGATGCCCGAGGCTGCTTCGCCTACCAGGTTCAGCGCGCTGCCGAACAGTACCGAGAACAGCAGCACTTGCAGCACGTTGTTGTCGGCAAAGGCGCCGATCACCGAATTAGGGATCAGGTCCATCAGGAACTGGCTGGTGCCTTTGATGTGCTGGCCCTTGTCGGCCAGTTCATTCAGGCCGGCAGAGGAGAGCTGCTCCAGGTGGATATTGGCACCTTGGCCGATCCCGGTGCTGAAGGCCATGATCAGGCCGATCACCAGGGCGATGGTGGTGAGGATCTCAAAGTAGATCACCGACTTAAGGCCGATGCGCCCGACCTTCTTCAAGTCGCCGGCCCCGGAAATACCACTGACCACCACGCAGAACACGATCAGGCCGATCAGCATCTTGATCAGCTTGATAAAGCCGTCACCCAGGGGTTTGAGTTGCGAGGAGAATTCGGGAAGGGCCAGGCCGCACACGATGCCGAGCATCAGGCCAATCACGACTTGCAGGAAAATCGAACGCGAGCACCATCTGAGCATGGGAGGGATCTCTATTCGGTGCCCTGGTGGTTCCAGGGCTTAATTGTTGTGGTCATACCGGTAAGTCCAGTGCGTCGCCAGTCTAGGCCAGGTATTTTTGAAATCACAAGTAAAAATTCGGCGGTTGGCAGGTCCCGGTCTGACCAGTTGGTCGCGAAGGTGGATGCTTGAGCGGTTGGCGGGGCGCAAATTTTTTCGCTTATCATTCGCCGCCTGGCACATGAGGTGATGGATGGACAAACCAGGACTGACCACCGACGAAGCAGGGCTGACCCACTGCACCTGGCGCACGGCCGCGCCGGAATACCTCCGTTATCACGACCACGAGTGGGGCGTACCGGTGGCGGATGATGTTCAGCTGTACGAGAAGATCTGCCTGGAAGGCTTCCAGGCCGGCATGGCCTGGATCACCATCCTGCGCAAGCGCGAGCCGTTCAGGGCGGCATTCGACGGTTTTGATTTTCGCCGGGTGGCGCAGTACGGCGAGGCGGATGTCGAGCGGTTGATGCAGGACGCGGGCATCGTGCGTAACCGGGCGAAGATCGTTTCCACCATCAACAACGCCCGCCGGGCGTGTGAGCTGGTGGATGAGACCGGCTCGCTGGCGCAGTGGTTATGGGCGTTCGAACCCGGCCCTGAAGAGCGACCGGCAGTGGTGGACCTGGCTTACTGGACGGGCAATCCCATCTCGCCGGCCTCGGTGCGCCTGTCCAAGGCTTTGAAGAAACGTGGCTGGACGTTCGTCGGGCCGACCACGCTGTATGCGCTGATGCAGGCGATGGGGATGGTCAATGATCACCTTGATGGGTGCGTGTGCCGCCCAAAGATCGAAGAACTGCGCCGCCAGTTCAAGCGCCCGTGAGTCGCTGACGGAGGGAGGGGGCTTCATCCATATTGCTGGTTGGTGATGAGGCTGATTAGTGAGGAAGAGGGGTCAACACCTCGGCCTTGTCATCCAGCACCATCACTACCAGCAGCCTGGCCGGCTGGGTCTGGCTGGCATTGCTGGATTCAAAGTGTCGCGAACCCGCGGGCTCGTAGAACGATTCGCCAACCGTGTAGGTCCTGGCTTTCTCATCATTCACCCGCGAGGTAATCGCGCCTTCGAGCACATAGGCCACGGCCGTGCCCGTGTGGCTGTGGGGTACGGTGGCCTGGCCGGGGGCGTAGTCCACGGTGAGCATGAGGGTTTTCTTGCCGGGCACCTGGGGCAGCGCGTGTTCTTGCAGGACCTTGATCGATTCCTGGTTGTACACGGGCGGGTGGGCAAAGGCGCTGAGCGAGGCGAGCATCAGGGTGGTGGCGAGCAGGCGTTTCATGGCGAAGTTTCCGAGAAGTTCGAGACCTGCCCACCGTACGCCGGGATTTTCGAGCGACCAATGACCAATCCGGCGGAAAAACCCTTAGCCAATCTGCTGGAGAATATCGCGCACCTTGTCCAGCGCCGGGTCGATGTCGAGGGTCTCGATGGCCCCAAACCCGATGATCAGGCCCGGACGCACCGGCGTGTCGTGGAAGAACACGTCCAGCGGGTATAGGCCGACTTCCACCTGGCGCGCCAATTCCATCAGCAACGGGATATTCACCGCTACTTTGCACAACGCCGCCATATGGAACCCGGCGACGGTGGGCACCGCTTCGAACCACGGCGACAGGTCGCCCGCCAGGCGCTGCAAAATGCGCTCGCGGCGCCCGGCGTATACGCTGTGGCAGCGGCGAATATGCTTGAGCAAATAGCCTTCGCTGATGAATTTGGCCAGCGCCCATTGCGGCAATGTGGAGCTGTGCTGGTCGGTCAATTGCTTGGCCTTGAGCACCGCGCCGTAGATCGCCGGCGGCAGCACCGCATAGCCCAGGCGCAGTTCGGGCAACAGGGTCTTGGAGAACGTCCCGACGTAGGTGACCACGCCACGGCTGTCCATGCTTTGCAGGGAGTCGGTCGGCCGGCCTTCGTAGCGGAACTCGCTGTCGTAGTCGTCCTCGATGATGATCGCACCCAACTCGAAGGCGCGTGCCAGCAGTGACTCCCGACGTGGCAGGCTCATGGGCATGCCGAGGGGGAACTGGTGGGAGGGCGTGACGTAGATCAGCCGGGCGCCATCGGGGATCCGGTCGACCTGAATGCCTTGTTCATCGATGGGAACCCCGATGACCAAGGCCCCCATCGCCATGAACAGCTGGCGCGCGGGGCTGTAGCCGGGGTCTTCCATGGCGACGATGCTGCCCGGCTCCAGCACCACGCGGGCGATCAGGTCCAACGCCTGCTGCGCACCGTTGGTGACCACGATGTCGCTGTCGCGGCATTTGACCCCACGGGAAAACGCGATATGCCCGGCGATGGCACTGCGCAGTGCCGGCACCCCTTCGGGCTGGCTGTAGAACCCACTGTTCTGGGCGATGCGCCGCAGCGCATCCTGGGTGCAGCGCCGCCATTCATCCTGGGGGAACTGGTTGCGGCTGGTGGCGCCGCCGATAAATTCGTAGCGCAACGTGCTGTCGCGGGTGGGATGGCGCATGGGCGAGGGCAGTGACTGCCACTTCGCCAGGTTGGCGGCGCAGGCCAGGTCGGTGGCGGTCTGCACGCGATTCGGCTGTGGTGCCCACGCGTTGACGAAGGTGCCACGGCCAATCTTGCCCACCAGCAGGCCTTCGTAGGTCAGGGTGGCGTAGGTGTCGGATACGGTCTTGCGCGATACGCCTAATTGCTCGGCCAGCAGGCGGCTGGGTGGCAGTTGCGCGCCCGCCGAGAGACGCCCGGTGGCGATGGCTTCACGCAACTGCTGATAAAGCTGGGCCGCCAGGTCCTTACGCCCGTTGATGACGATGTGGAGTTCCATGTTTCATCCTGAGACAGATCGATCTGCGCCAAGGTTACGCGTAAATCGATCTGTAGAAACCCAGGCGTACTCAGGACAGGAAGCCGCCATCCACATTCAGCGACACACCGGTGGTGTAGCTCGACGCATCGCTGGCCAGGTACAGCACCGCACCGGCCATCTCGCTCGGGTCGGCCACGCGCTTGAGCGGGATCTGCGCCAGGGCCATTTTCAGGATCGCGTCGTTCTTCACCAGCGCCGAGGCGAACTTGGTGTCGGTCAGGCCGGGCAACAGGGCGTTGCAACGAATGCCGAATTCGGCGCATTCCTTGGCGAACACCTTGGTCATGTTGATTACGGCGGCCTTGGTCACCGAGTAGATGCCCTGGAACACGCCCGGCGAAATGCCGTTGATCGACGCCACGTTGATGATGCTGCCGCCACCGTTCTCGCGCATCAGCTTGCCGGCTTCCACCGACATGAAGAAGTAGCCGCGAATGTTCACGTCAACGGTCTTCTGGAAGGCGCCGAGGTCGGTGTCCAGCACGTTGCAGAACTGCGGGTTGGTCGCGGCATTGTTGACCAGTATGTCCAGGCGGCCGAACTGTTCGCGGATGCCGGCAAACACCTGGGTAATCTGCTCCATTTCACCGATATGGCAGGCAATCGCCGTGGCCTTGCCGCCGTCGGCGATGATTGCATCCGCCACATGCTGGCAGCCTTCGAGCTTGCGGCTCGAGACGATCACGTGGGCGCCTTGCTGGGCAAGCAGCTTGGCGATGGCTTCACCGATGCCACGGCTGGCGCCGGACACAAAGGCAATCTTGCCGTCGAGGTCGAACAGGTGGGTCTTGGACATTAGCGATTCCTTAGAGGGCTGATTTACCGATGACATTCAGGCTCATCTGCTCCAGCAGCTTGTTCATGTGGATGAACTGCGCAAAGCGTTTGTCCTGGGTCTGGCCGTGGAAGAAACGGTAGTAGATCTGCTGCACGATGCCGGCCAGGCGGAACAGGCCGTAGGTGTAGTAGAAGTCGAAATTGTCGATCTGGATCCCGGCGCGCTCAGCGTAGTAATCCACGAACTGGCGGCGGGTGAGCATGCCGGGGGCATTGCTCGGCTGGCGGCGCATCAGTTGCACCGGCGCCGGGTCGTCGGCTTCGATCCAGTAGGCGAGGGTGTTGCCCAGGTCCATCAGCGGGTCGCCGAGGGTGGTCAGTTCCCAATCCAACACGCCGATGATCTGCATCGGGTTGTGCGGGTCGAGGATCACGTTATCGAAGCGGTAGTCGTTATGCACGATGCTCGAGGTTGGATGGTCGGCGGGCATCTTGTCGTTGAGCCAGGCACGTACCTTTTCCCAGTTGGGGGCGTCGGGGGTCAGGGCCTTTTCGTAGCGGTCGCTCCAGCCACCAATCTGGCGTGCCACATAGCCTTCAGGCTTGCCCAGGTCGGCCAGGCCGCAGGCGCGGTAGTCGACCTGGTGCAGTTCGACGAACTTGTCGATAAAGCTTTTGCACAACGCCTCGGTCCGGGTGGCATCCAGGCCCAGTTCGGCGGGCAGGTCGGAACGCAGGATGATGCCGTTGACCCGTTCCATCACATAGAACTCGGCGCCGATCACCGACGCGTCGGTGCAGTGCACATAGGCCTTGGGGCAATACGGGAAACCATCCTTGAGCTGGTTGAGAATGCGGTATTCGCGGCCCATGTCGTGGGCGGACTTGGCCTTGTGGCCAAAGGGTGGGCGACGCAGCACGAATTCCTGGCCGGGGTATTCCAGCAGGTAGGTGAGGTTGGAGGCGCCACCGGGGAACTGGCTGATCGTGGGCGTGCCGCTCAGGCCTGGGATATGGGCCTTGAGGTAGGGATCGATCAAGTTGGCATCAAGTTCTTCGCCTGGGCGAATCTGGGTCGATTGGTCGTTAAGCGCCATGCTTATCCCTTCTGCTTATTCTAAAGGCGTCGGACTATTTCCTAATCTAATGCGCACCACCGCCCAGCGACAAGGTCGGGGCGGCTTAATAGGTTAGCGTGTTGAAGGGTGATCAGCCTGCCTGATTGGTCATTTTACGGGCGGGGGCAGGACGACCGGGGTAAGCACCGGACGGCCGGCAAAGTACTCCACCAGGTTGTCGGCCACACGCTGCACGGTGTCGTGGGCGGCCTCGGGAGACAGGCCGGCCACATGGGACGTGAGCACGGTATTGCTCAAGCGCTTGAGGGCATCCGGCACCTTGGGTTCATCGTCGAACACGTCCAGCGCCGCACCCCCGATACGGCGTTGTTCAAGGGCGGTGACCAGGTCGGCGGTGACCACCACGCTGCCACGGCCGATATTCACCAGGTAACCGTTCGGGCCGAGGGCGTCCAGGGCGTGGCGGTCGATCAAGTGGCGCGTGCCGGCGCCGCCGGGCGTGGCCAGGACCAGGAAATCCGAGCTGCGCGCCAGCTCCACGGCCGTGGCGCAGTAGGTGTAGTCCACATCATCGCGCGGCTGGCGGTTGTGATAGCTCACTTCCATGCCAAAGCCGAGGGCCGCGCGCTTGGCGATTTCCAGGCCCACCGCGCCGAGCCCGAGGATGCCCAATTGCTTGCCGCCCAGGGACGGGCGCATGACCTTGGGCCATTCGCTGCGGCGTACCGCTGCGTCCGTCTGGGGAATGCCGCGCACCAGCGACAACAGCAGCGCCATGGCGTGGTCGGCCACCGACGGCGCATTCACCCCGGCGCCATTGGTGACCACGATGCCGCGATTGCTCGCGGCCTGCAGGTCGACATGCTCATAACCGGCGCCGATCACGCAGATGATCTCCAGCATTGGCAGGGCCGCGATTTCTTCGGCATACAGGCCCAGCGGGCCCCGGGTCAGTACGGCCTTGATCTGCCCGCCATGGGTCTTGATCGCCTGGGCGCGCTCGCTGGGTGTGGGCGCCAGGATCACATGAAAGTCGTTGCTCTCGATGATTTGCAGGTATTCATTGATGGTTTCAACCAGAACCAGAACAGTGGTGGTCATCGGAAGGCTCTTCCTGAAGGGTTTGAGGGCATCAGTATGCGGGATTTGCAGGAGGGCGCGTTTTGCTCGGGTAGAAAAAATCTACGACTGCAGGCGCGAGCATGCTTGCTCCTACAGTCTGTACCGGTCAGAACCTGACGTCAGCCGCTTTCATACTCAGCCCAAACGCCCCCGCCAGCGTGGCATTGTGATGCGCGATGATCGCCTCGGCCTTCAGCGCCGGGGTGTCCATGCAGGTATGGGCGTCTTCAGGCACGATCACCGAGAAGCCCAGCTCTACCGCCACGCGGCAGGTGGTGTCGATGCAGTACTGGGTTTTCATCCCGACGATCACCAGTTGATTAACCTCCAGGGCTCGCAGTCGTCGGGCCAGGTCGGTACCCAGGAAGCAACTGGGGCGGGTTTTGTCGAACAGATGGTCGTGAGTCTCGTCTACCAGCAGCCCTTGCCACAGTTGCCAATTCGGACTGCCCGCAGCTATCGGCGAGCCCGCCGGGCCGGTATGGCGGGCGACCAGGATCGGCGCGCCGGCTTCACGGGCGCGGCCGATCAACGAGTTGATGGTGCCCAGCACACGCTCGCGTTCAAAGGGTTTGTCGGGGCCATCGTACAAGCCGGTTTGCATATCGATGATCAACAGGGCATCAGCCATGGTATTGCTCCTTGCGAGTGCCAGGCGACGGAGCAATAAAACGGCCCCGTCCATTGCTGGCGGGGCCTTGGGTTGAATCTGGGTGGTGTTTAGCTTGAGCACCCACGGCAACCGCACGACCCGCCTGGAGCGGTCGTGGTGGTGGTGCGGGTGAGGAGCTGCTGGAAAAAGGTCATGCCTTGATCATGCTGGGACAGGGGCGAGACTGTCAAATGCATCAGGTGCCGAAAAAGTTGCGCCCCAGCTGGAACAGGGGGCGCGGATGCTAGCGGGAGATCACTGCGGGGGGCTAAGCCGTGCCTTTTCCTGCTCGGCCTGAGCGATGGCCATGAAATTGTAGGTGGGGAAGAATTCCGTGGTGTAGACCCCCCATGCGGTGTTTTCGATCGCCAGGTTGACTTCCGCCAGGCGCGACGCCGGCAGGCGCAACACGACGACCTGCCCGATACCCATGGTGATGTTCCAGCTCACTACTTCCACTCCTGCTGGTGGGAACACCTTGTGAAATTCCTGCTTGGCCAGTTGTCGTTTCAGTTCGCTCAACGGGCGTGATTGATCGTGTTTAAGAAATACGGTCAACATGACGGCGTTGTCCGCTGTGGCAACAGCGTTTTTTGCGGGAAGGGTTGTTGAAGTTTGCGCAGTCGCTACACCGGGTAACAGTGTCGCGGCCAGCAGTGCGGGTATTAACAGTTTGCGCATATTCATTGTCGGGTGCCTTGTTTGTTGTTCGGTTTTATCACTAAACATGAATGTTTAATCAGTTCGACATGACTGTCTTCATGGGGCCGGTGTAGGGGGCGTGTACCACATAAATCCGAACGGGCGGGTTAGTGCTGACCATATCGCGCGGCACTTCGCGGGAATAAGTGAATTCGCTGCTGTCGAGTTTTTCGAGTCTTCTAACAATGGTTCTGGTCGGGCCAACGTCAGGGACCAGGATATGGGTCTTTTTATCGCCGGTGACCAGGAAGTAACCGCCGCCGCCATCGGCGTGTTTCGAGCGGCCGGTATCGGTGTAGAAGAACTCATAGCGATTGCGCTGCGGGTCCCACATCGATATGCCGACCACGCCGGGGTAGCTGGCCTTGACGTCGGTGTCCGGCTCGCCTTCGATATAAACCTTGGTGGTCAGCCATTGAGGCGAGGAAGCCAGTGCGTGAACGTCAGGTTCAGACGCGGTTTGATTGGCGTAACTTTCAGACGAGCAGAGTAGGCCCGTGATCAACAAACCAGCAAAAACAACAGTGAGTCTTCGCATATTGGAATCCTTGTTATTTTAAATAAGCATGTTGTTCTTCGAATGGAGCGGGGCGATGTTAGGTTGGTTCTTGGCGAATGCTCAATGGCTATGTAGGGTTGTGTAACAATTGCAAGGTTGTTGTGGTTAAACTTTTATTTAGATATAAGGTGTTTCTGGTCTTGCTGTAGGCGACTTCTCTAAAAGTATGGGAAGTCCATTGGTTAGAATCCCCGATCGCGCTCGTCAATGGCGCCTGGCAGCCACTCGAGAAACCCGCGGCAGCCCCCCGAAACCACTGCCCAGGGCCGCGCTTGAGCCTCTGCACCGCATAACCGTTCCTCAGCTAAGTCTTTGCTTATTCACGAGAATCCCGGACAATCCGGCCCCTTCTATGGTCGGGGCGCTGCCTGTCAGGTTTTTCTGACTCGTCCCGGCCGTGTAAATGCGGAGATCCGACCGGATGAATGATCAGGCCAATAGCGTCGACGAACGCTATGCAACGACACCTGCAACCCTCTCAAGCTGGAGCCGCCAGGACACCACCTGGATGCTTGGCCTGTTCGGCACCGCCATTGGCGCCGGCACCTTGTTCCTGCCGATCAACGCCGGCCTGGGCGGCTTCTGGCCCTTGGTGATCCTGGCGGTGCTGGCGTTCCCGATGACGTTCTTTGCCCACCGTGGCCTGACCCGTTTCGTACTCTCCGGTCGTGCGGGCTCCGACATCACCGATGTGGTCGAAGAGCATTTCGGCATCAAGGCCGGTGCGTTGATCACGCTGCTGTACTTCTTCGCGATCTTCCCGATCCTGCTGATCTACAGCGTGGCCCTGACCAACACGGTCAGCAGCTTCATGGAGCACCAGTTGCACATCATGCCGCCGCCACGGGCGTTGCTGGCGTTTGTGCTGATCCTGGGGCTGCTGGCGGTGGTGCGTTGCGGTGAGCAGGTGATCGTCAAGGCCATGAGCCTGATGGTGTACCCGTTTATCGTCGCCTTGCTGTTCCTCGCGGTGTACCTGATCCCCCATTGGAACGGTGGCATCCTCAGCACCGCCAGTGTGGTGCCGGCACCGTCGGCGTTGCTCAACACCCTGTGGCTGGCGATTCCGGTGATGGTGTTCTCGTTCAACCACTCGCCGATCATCTCGGCGTTTGCGGTCGACCAGAAGCGCCAGTACGGCGAACACGCCGATGAGCGCAGTTCGCAGATCCTGTCCCGCGCGCACCTGTTGATGGTGGTGATGGTGCTGTTCTTCGTGTTCAGTTGCGTGCTGACCCTGTCGCCGGCGCAGTTGGGTGAGGCGAAAGCGCAGAACCTGTCGATCCTGTCGTACCTGGCCAACCACTTCAACAACCCGACCATCGCGTTTGCCGCGCCGTTGATCGCGTTCGTGGCGATTGCCAAGTCGTTCCTGGGTCACTACATCGGCGCCAGCGAAGGCCTCAAGGGCCTGGTGCTCAAGAGCGGTCGCCGTCCGGCCGCCAAGACCCTGGACCGCATGACCGCCGCCTTCATGCTGGTGGTGTGCTGGATCGTTGCCACGCTGAACCCGAGCATCCTTGGCATGATCGAGACCCTGGGCGGGCCGATCATCGCGTCGATCCTGTTCCTGATGCCGATGTACGCGATCCGCAAGGTGCCGGCCATGGCCAGGTACCGTGGGCAGGCGTCCAACGTGTTTGTCACGGCGGTGGGCCTGGTGGCGATTACCGCATTGATTTATTCGCTGCTGTCCTGACCCCGGGGCTCACGCCCGCAAGCCGATTCGCGCACACCGCGAATCGGCTTTTTTTTGCCTGCGCAAAAGCTGACGCGGCGCAACCGTCGCCGACCAATGAGGGCTAAGCTTACCCACGCTTTTTGCCAGGATGGGTTGGGCCGATTGAAGACTGAAACCGATGCACCCGTTGCCGTAACCTCTAACCGCACCCAAGACCTGCTGGCCGGCTTATCCATTGCCGGTTTGCTGCTGCCGGAGGCCGTGGCCTATTCCAGTATTGCCGCGCTGCCGCCCCAGGCCGGGGTGATCGCCTTGTTTGCCGGGCTGGTGTGCTATGGCCTGTTCGGCAGCAGCCGCTTTGCGATTGTCTCGGCCACCTCGTCGTCGGCAGCCGTGTTGGCGGCGGCCACGGCGAGCCTGGCGGGTGACGACCCGGCACTGAGGCTGTCCCTGGCCTTCGGGCTGGTGTTGCTCACCGGGGTGTTTTTCCTGTTGGCCGGACTGTTCAAGCTCGGCGGTGTCACCTCGTTTATCGCCAAGCCGGTATTGCGTGGCTTCGCCTTCGGCCTGGCGCTGACCATCATCCTCAAGCAATTGGCCGGTGTGGTGGGTGTGCACCTCACCGATAACAACCTGATCCGTTTTCTGCCGCAGTTGCTGGAGCAGCTGCCGCGTTGGAACTGGCCTGCGGCACTGGTGGCGACGCTGGCGTTGCTGGTGCTGTGGCTGTGCGCACGCCTCCCGCGCCTGCCCGGTGGCCTGGTGGTCGTGGTGCTCGGCATCGCTGCCGGGCAGTACCTGGACCTGCAGGCCTATGGGGTGGCGCAGATCGGCATGATCGACCTGCGCCTGGAGCTGGGGCATTTGCCGGTGCTGCCGTTTGCCGACTGGCTGCGCCTGGGGGAATTGGCGTTTGCGCTGGTGATGATCCTGTACGCGGAGTCCTACGGCTCTATCAGTTCGTTCGCGCTCAAGCATGGTGACCGGGTGTCATCCAACCGTGACCTGCTGGCGCTGGGCGCGGCCAACCTGGTCTCCGGGTTGTTCCACGGCATGCCGGCCGGTGCCGGGTATTCGGCGACGTCGGCCAACGAGGCGGCCGGCGCCTATTCGCGCCTGGCGGGGATTGTCGCGGCGCTGGTGATCTTGCTGATTGTGCTGACGGTGCTGCCCTATGTCGCGCTCACGCCGGAGCCGGTGCTGGCCGCCGTCGTCATCTATGCCCTGGGACGAGGCTTGAGCGTGCAGCCGCTCGGGCGTTATTTCCTGTGGCGGCGTGATCGCGTGCTGGTGATCTGCGCGGTGGCGGCGGTACTGGTGCTGGGTGTGCTGGATGGCTTGCTGGTGGCGGTGGGGATCAGTGTGGTGTTGATGCTGCGCCAGATGTCGTCAGCCGACATTCAAGTGCTGGGGCGCCTGGGTGACAGCCATGACTTTGTCGACCGTCAGCACCATGCCGATGCCCTGGCCGTGCCTAGAGTCTTGATCGTACGGCCCAGCGAGGCGCTGTTTTTTGCGAATGCCGAGCGCATCCTGGGCGCCGCCTTACGCCTGATGCGGCAGTCACAGGTAGAGGTGGTGGTGTTGAGCCTGGAAGAATCGCCGGACCTCGACGGCACCAGTATCGAAGCGCTGGCGGCGTTTTTTGCCCAGGTACGTGGGGAGGGCAAGCGCTTGGTGCTGGCCCGCGTCCGGCATGAGGCTCGTGAGGTGTTGCAGGGGTTGCCTGAGGCATTGGCGCCCCATGTATTGCTCAGTGGCCTGAGCGTCGATGGCGCGGTGCAGCTGGCGCTTGAGGTAGGAAAAGCGTGAGGAAGGGGGCTTATGCGATGGCGGTGGGTCAGTGACAGATGGATCAACTGAATGTGTTGGTATTCCAGGCATAAAAAAACGCCGCGTACCTTGCGATACGCGGCGTCTTTCACATCAACACACCGTTAAGCCTGGATCACCGGGATGTTGGCGCTTGCTGCGATTTTGCGGAACTCGGCGATCTGGTCGAAGTTCAGGTAGCGATAGACGTCACTGGCCATGGTGTCCAGTTTCGCTGCGTAGCCCATGTACTCTTCGACGGTCGGCAGGCGACCCAGGGTGGAGGCGACTGCCGCCAGCTCAGCCGAAGCCAGGTAGACGTTCGCGCCGTCACCCAGGCGGTTCGGGAAGTTACGGGTCGACGTCGATACCACGGTCGAGTTCGGCTCTACACGTGCCTGGTTACCCATGCACAGCGAGCAGCCCGGCATTTCCATGCGCGCGCCAGCCTTGCCGTAGATGCCGTAGTAGCCTTCTTCGGTCAACTGGTGAGCGTCCATCTTGGTCGGCGGCGACAGCCACAGGCGAGTTGGCAACTGACCCTTGACCTGCTCCAGCAGCTTACCGGCAGCGCGGAAGTGACCGATGTTGGTCATGCACGAACCGATGAACACTTCGTCGATCTTCTCGCCAGCAACGCTGGACAGCAGACGGGCATCGTCCGGGTCGTTCGGCGCGCAGAGGATCGGCTCGTTGATTTCGGCCAGGTCGATCTCGATGACTTCGGCGTATTCCGCGTCGGCATCGGCTTCCATCAGTTCCGGGTTGGCGACCCAGGCTTCCATCGCTTGGGCGCGACGTTCCAGGGTGCGGGCATCGCCGTAGCCTTCGCCGATCATCCAGCGCAGCAGGGTGATGTTGGAGTTCAGGTACTCGGTGACGGATTCTTTCGACAGCTTGATGGTGCAACCGGCAGCCGAACGTTCGGCCGATGCGTCGGAGAGCTCGAAAGCCTGCTCCAGCGTCAGGTCGTTCAGGCCTTCGATTTCCAGGATGCGGCCGGAGAAGGCGTTTTTCTTGCCTTTCTTCTCTACGGTCAGCAGGCCAGCCTGGATCGCGTAGTAAGGAATGGCATGAACCAGGTCGCGCAGGGTGATGCCAGGTTTCATCTTGCCTTTGAAGCGCACCAGGATCGATTCCGGCATGTCCAGCGGCATGACGCCGGTGGCTGCGGCGAACGCGACCAGACCCGAACCGGCCGGGAACGAGATGCCCATCGGGAAACGGGTGTGGGAGTCACCACCGGTGCCGACGGTATCCGGCAGCAGCATGCGGTTCAGCCAGCTGTGGATGATGCCGTCGCCTGGACGCAGCGATACACCGCCACGGGTCATGATGAAGTCAGGCAGGGTGTGGTGGGTGGTCACGTCGATCGGCTTTGGATACGCCGCGGTGTGGCAGAAGGACTGCATCACCAGGTCGGTCGAGAAGCCCAGGCACGCCAGGTCTTTCAGTTCGTCACGGGTCATCGGACCGGTGGTGTCCTGGGAACCCACGGTGGTCATCTTCGGTTCGCAGTACGTACCTGGACGAACGCCTTTGCCTTCCGGCAGGCCGCAGGCCTTGCCGACCATTTTCTGGGCCAGGGTGAAACCCTTGCCCGTGTCGACCGGTGCTTCAGGCAGCTTGAACAGGTCGGTAGGGCCCAGGCCCAGCTCGGCGCGCGCCTTGTCGGTCAGGCCACGGCCGATGATCAGCGGGATACGGCCGCCGGCGCGAACTTCGTCGAGCAGGACCGGGGTCTTCATTTCGAAGGTGGTCAGGACTTCGTCGGTGCCGTGCTTGCAGACTTTGCCAGCATGAGGGTACAGGTCGATCACGTCGCCCATGTTCATGTTGGTCACGTCGAATTCGATCGGCAGTGCGCCGGCATCTTCCATGGTGTTGTAGAAGATGGGAGCGATCTTGCTGCCGAAGCAGAAGCCGCCGGCGCGCTTGTTCGGCACGTAGGGAACGTCGTCGCCGAAGAACCACAGCACCGAGTTGGTCGCGGATTTACGCGAAGATCCGGTACCGACCACGTCACCGACGTAGGCGATCGGGAAGCCTTGGCCGCGCATTTCTTCGATCTGCTTCATCGGGCCGGTCTTGCCTTGCTCGTCCGGCACGATGCCTTCACGTGCCATTTTCAACATGGCCAGGGCGTGCAGCGGGATGTCAGGGCGGGACCACGCGTCCGGGGCGGGGGACAGGTCGTCGGTGTTGGTTTCGCCGGTGACCTTGAACACGCGCAGGCTGATCTTGTCGGCCAGGGTCGGGCGGTTACGGAACCACTCGCCGTCAGCCCAGGACTGGATCACGCCTTTGGCGTGCTCGTTGCCGTTGCGGGCTTTTTCGGCGACGTCGTGGAACGCATCGAACATCAGCAGGGTGTGCTTGAGTTGGGCAGCCGCGACAGGCGCCAGCTCGGCGTCGTCCAGCAGCTCGACCAACGTCACGATGTTGTAGCCGCCCTGCATGGTGCCGAGCAGTTCAACCGCGCGTTTCTTGTCGATCAGGGGGGAAGTGGCTTCGCCCTTGGCCAGGGCAGACAGGAAGCCGGCCTTGACGTAGGCAGCTTCGTCAACGCCCGGTGGAATACGGTTGGTGATCAGGTCAACGAGGAATTCTTCTTCGCCAGCCGGAGGATTCTTCAGCAGCTCAACCAGGCCTGCGGTTTGTTCGGCATTAAGCGGCTGGGGAACGATACCCAGTGCTGCACGCTCTTCGATATGTTTGCGGTAGGCTTCAAGCACAGTTATTACCCTCATCAGTGGTCCCACGGGACGCTCATCCAGAAATGAACGGCACGCATGCGCTCGGGGGCTTTTTGGGCCGCAAAGCCAGCGCTGCCGGCATTCCTTACAGAAGCTGCTTTCAAAGTTTTACGCCTGCAGAACGGAGCTGATGAGGGTTGGCGCTGATCATTACCTGCCGGGTAATGACCATCGCCAACACCGTTCTGAAGGAACGACTGTGCTCGTGACGCTTTGAAAACAGCTTCCAGCGGATTATTGGCGCCTTACAAGGCCGGATGATTCTACGGCAAAAAATTTCTAAAGGTAAGTTGCATCACCAAGTTTGCTGGGTGATCAACCTTAGACAAAGGGCTAACATGGCGCACTGTTTCGCTGATTTGCGTGTTGTTGCCCATGTCCAACCAAACCATCAAGACCCCCTGCGTCGGCCTGTGCTCCACGGTCTACGGCGATCTCGTGTGCCGTGGCTGCAAGCGTTTCCACCACGAAGTGATCCAGTGGAATGGCTATAACGAGGAAGAAAAACGCGCGGTCTGGCTGCGGCTGGAGCAACTGTTGGTGCAGGTGATGGCCGGCAAACTCGAGATTTTCGACCCCAAGACCCTGCGCGGCCAACTGGAGCAACGCAAGATCCGTTTCGTGCCGCACCAGTCCGAGTACTGCTGGGCGTACCAGCTGATTGCCCGCGGCGCGCGGGTGATCAATAACCTGGAGGCGTACGGCATGGTGCTGTTGCCGGAGTTTCGCGACTGGGCCTTGCCGGAACTGCGCGATGCCATCGACCGTGAGTTCTTCATTCTGTCCGAGGCCCATTACCAGCGCTATATCGCCCCGGGGTTCCTGAGAGACGCGCTCGCTGACTGACAACACACATCCAACTGTGGGAGGGGGATCGGCGTCAGGCCTTGGTCGCCAGTTCCTCCAGGTGATCCATCAACGTCTGCGGCTTGAGCACCAGTACATCACTGTCCACCGCATCCAGGATCACCTCCGCCGTATTACCGATCAACGCCCCGGAAATGCCGGTGCGCCCCACCGTGCCTATGATGGTCACGGCCGCTTTCAATGTGTGGGCCAGGTGGGGGATCAATACATCCGCCGGGCCCTCCTCGACATGCAGGTGCGCGTCATCCACATCGAATTCCGCCTGGAACGCCTTGCACTGCTCCCGATAACGCGCCTCGATGGTTTCCTTGAGCTGGAACGTCGGGTCCGCCGCCGACAACATCGGCGACGGATGGGCGCTGATCACATGCAACTGCGCCTTGGCCAGGCTGGCGATGTCGAAGCCATGGTCGATGATCGCGTGATGCAGCTCGCGGTGTTCCCCGTCGTTGTTGCCCACATCGATCGCCGCCAGAATTACCCCGCCCGCCCACGGTGTGGACGTCTTGACCAGCAACACCGGCGTCGGGCACAAGCGCAACAGCTTCCAGTCCGCCGGCGTCAGCAGGGCCTTTTTAAGCGGGCTGTCGGGAAAGTGCTGCTTGATCACCAGCCCACAGCCTTCGGCCTGCTGCACATCGATAATGGTGTCATGCAGGCTTTCATTCCACGCCTGCTCGGTGGTCACGCTGTAACCGTCCTCCTGCAAGCCGGCCTTGAGCAGGCTCAACAGCGCCGAATGCTCGTGTTTCTTGTCGCAGACCAGCAAGTGCAGGTGCGCGCCGGTAACCCCGGCGATCAGCTTGGCGCGCTTGAGGGCCAGGCTTTCCGAATGCGCGGGCTCGATGACCACCAGGATGCTGCGAATGGCTTGCATGATCGGATCTCCAAAAGGGTGGGCGTGGAACAACTATAGTTGCTGCCCGCCAGACGTCATGTTGATGCACATCAAGGCCGGTGGCTGGTGGTCTGCGGCGCGGTGGGTATAATCGGCGGCCTTTTTGTGATCCTTTGTCCGTGAGCCCGATGAACCTGCCCGAAATCCACGAATTCCTCGGTTGCCGAACCCCCGATGCCTGGGTGCAGGCCGCATTGGCCGATCAGGACACCCTGTTGATCGACCACAAGAACTGCGAATTCAAAGCGGCCAGCACCGCCCTGAGCCTGATCGCCAAGTACCACGCCCATGTTGACCTGATCAATATGATGTCGCGGCTGGCCCGGGAAGAACTGGTGCACCATGAGCAGGTCATGCGCCTGATCAAGAAGCGCAAGGTCGAGTTGCGCCAACTGCACGCCGGGCGCTATGCCTCCGGTTTGCGCAAGGTGGTGCGCAGCCACGAACCGGTCAAGCTGGTGGATACCCTGGTGGTCGGCGCCTTTATCGAAGCGCGCAGTTGCGAGCGTTTCGAAGCCCTGGTGCCGCATTTGGACGAAGAACTCGGCAAGTTCTACTTCGGCCTGCTGAAAAGCGAGGCGCGGCACTTCCAGGGTTACCTGAAGCTGGCCTACCAGTACGGCGACGCCAAGGACATCGCCCAGGTGATCGAGCGGGTGAGGGCGGCCGAGCAGGAACTGATCGAATCACCCGACATCGAGTTCCGCTTTCACAGTGGCGTGCCAGCCTGAGGCCACGGCGACGCCGATCAAGGCGCTGATCCCGGTCAGTAGCAGGATCACCGTCTGCGTGCCCAAGGGCGCCGCCAGCACTGCAATCACCAGGCCCGCCAGCGGCTGGGCCAGGTTGTTGAGCAAGGTGATCACGCCCACGGTCTTGCCGAAGTCCTGCACTGGAATGACCCGCTGACGAGTACTGCGCAGGTAAACGTTGAACATCTTGTCGAAGCCGGTGACCAGCAGGAATCCCAGGGTGTACGCCCACAGGCTGGGACTGACCGCCATCACCAACGCCCCGGCGCCGATCATCGAGTAAGACAGCCCGCCCAGCACTTTCAAGGGCAGGGTGGCGCGCGCCAGGTAAAACAGAATTGCGATGGTCACCCCCGCGCCGGCCGCCTGCAGCAGGGCATAGGTGTCCTTGTCGGCAGCGTAGAGGCCGGTGACCATGGCCGCGGAGGTGGCCAGCGTCACGCCGATGATCAGGTTCACACCGACCGCCAGGGTAATGATCCGCTTCAGCTCCGCCAGGTTGCGGATATGCCCGAACGCGATGCGCAGCGGTTGCAGCCAGATATCCCGGTGCTGCCGATGGGTTTCCAGGCTTGCCGTGGTTTTACGCTGCCAGGCCAGCATCGCCAGGTCCGCCAGCACAAACAGCCCGGCAATCCCCAGCACCACCCAGTGCCAGGCCCACACCTCCAGCATCAGCGCGGCCACCAGCGGCCCCAGCACCAGGCCGCTCTGGTCGGCGATCTGCGAGTAGGAGAGGGTCTTGGCATAGCTGTACTGCTGGAAGACATGCGGCATCAACACTTCGCGGGCCATGATGCCCTGGGTCGTCAGCACCCCGCATAACGCCGACAGCAGCACCAGCCAGTAGATACCGTCGAACACCCCATACAACGCCACCGCCATCACACAGGCCAGTGCCCGGTAAACCTGGCTGATATGCAGGATGCGCACCGGCGAATACTTGTCGCACAACGCCCCGCACACCGGAAACGCGAGATAGCGCGGCAGTGATTCGACAAAGAAGGCCAGCCCGGCCCAGGACACGCTGTGGGTGGTCTGGAACACGATCAGTGGCACGATAAACAACAGGATCTGGTCCGCCAGCCGCGACAGGAACAGCGAAACGAAGAACGCCAGGTAATCCTTGCGCATACAACTCCCTGTGGATGGCGTTAAAAAATGCAGGCTATTTGTTAAAAACTCTTAAAAGCATGAAGCTTCGTCGGCACCAACTGGCCAGTTGCTTTAGTTGACCAGCTTGCCACCTATAATGCCCGCTCTTCAATCCGTCTTTGCACACTGAGAACTTATGGAAAACCTGGGTCTGGGCAAGGTCCTGCTCGTTGAGGACGACGAGAAGCTGGCAGGGCTGATCGCGCATTTTCTGTCACAGCATGGCTTTGAGGTCCGCGTGGTGCACCGCGGCGATGAAGCCCTGGCGGCGTTCCTCGACTTCAAACCCAAGATCGTCGTGCTCGACCTGATGCTGCCGGGCCAGAGTGGCCTGCATGTGTGCCGCGAGATCCGCACGGTGTCCGACACCCCCATTGTGATCCTCACTGCCAAGGAAGACGACCTGGACCATATCCTCGGCCTGGAGTCGGGTGCCGACGACTATGTGATCAAGCCGATCAAGCCGCCGGTACTGCTGGCACGCCTGCGCGCCCTGCAACGTCGCCAGGCGCCCGAGCCGACGGTGCGCGGCGCCCTCGCGTTCGGCCGCTTGGCGATTGACCGCAGTTGCCGGGTGGTCAGCCTGGGGGACGAGCAGATCGACCTCACCACCATGGAGTTCGAGCTCCTGTGGTTGCTGGCCAGCAGCGCGGGCAAGATTCTTTCCCGCGACGACATCCTCAACCGCATGCGCGGCATTGCCTTTGACGGCCTTAACCGCAGCGTCGACGTGTACATCAGCAAGCTGCGCGGCAAGCTCAACGACAACCCCCGTGAGCCGGTGTGCATCAAGACCATCTGGGGCAAGGGCTATCTGTTCAATCCGTTTGCGTGGGAGGTCTAGATGCTGCGCCTGTTTCTGCGCCTGTATGTGATTCTGGCGATCGGCCTGGCGGGGGCGATCTGGCTGGTCAACTACACCTTCGACGAACTGCTCCCCGAAGCCAACGAGACCTATAACCGCGAAGCCATGCGTGGCCCGGCATACGGCTTGGTGGAGCAATTGCGGCCGTTGCCCGTGGAGCAGCGCACCGCACGGCTGGCCGAGTTGCAGTCCCACTACGGCCTGCGCCTGAAGCTGGTGCAGAAGGATGCCCAGGCCCTCACCGAGCGCGAACAAAAGCTTCTGGAACAGGGCTTGCTGGTGGTGCGCGGCGACTTTATGGAGTTTCTCACGGCCATCGACGGTGGCCCGCAACTGCTGGAAATCAAACTGCCGGAAGAGCCCAAGTGGTTATACCTGTGGGCCTACGGTTTTCTCGGGCTGTGCCTGGCCATCGTCCTGTATTTCTGGGTGCGCCCGCACTGGCGCGACCTGGAACATATCCGCCTGGCCGCGCAGCGCTTCGGCGACAACGACCTCGGCTCGCGCATCCTGCTGCCGCGCAGCTCCACCGTGCGTGCGCTGGCCGGGCACTTCAACCAGATGGCCGAGCGCATCGAAAGCCTGATCGCCAACCAGCGCGAACTCACCAATGCGGTGTCCCACGAACTGCGTACACCGATTGCACGGTTATCGTTCGAACTCGACCAACTCAAGCAACAGGCCGACCCGCGCCAGCGGGGCGAATTGATCGCCGATATGTACGCCGACCTCGGCGAGCTGGAGGAGATGGTGTCCGAGCTGCTCACCTACGCCAGCCTGGAGCGCGGCGCCACTCAGGTCACCCGCGAGCGCATCGAGGCCCACAGCTGGCTCGACAGCGTGATCGGCAGCGTCGCGCTGGAGGCGGAGGCGGCCGGTATCCAGCTGACGTTGCGTACCTGCGAGGTCGACTTTATCCAGATCGAGCCGCGCTTCATGGCCCGCGCCGTGATCAACCTGCTGCGCAATGCCATCCGTTATGCCGAGCGCCGGGTCGAGGTGTCGCTGGTGAAGTTCGGCGAGGGCTACGAAGTGCGTGTGTGTGACGACGGCCCCGGCGTGCCCGAGGACGGCCGGGCCAGGATCTTCCAGCCCTTCATGCGCCTGGATGCCAGTCGCGACCGCCGCACCGGCGGCTTCGGCCTCGGCCTGGCGCTGGTGCAGCGGGTGTCGCAGTGGCATGGCGGGCACGTGCACGTGATGGATTCGGAGTGGGGCGGGGCGTCGTTTCGCATGACGTGGGCGTATGCCGAATAAGTATCCGGAGAACAATGGGAGGCAAATGTGGGAGGGAGCAAGCCCCTTCCCACATTTTCTGACGGGCTTACCCGGTCAAAAGGTGTATTCCAACACCCCCATCACCGAGGTCTGCAAGCGCCGCTCCACAATCGGGCTCTTGCCCGCGTCATCCGCCAGGTATTGCACATCCAGCAGGGTCGAGAACTGGGTGTGCTCGCTGATCGGCAGGCTCCACACCAGGTTCATGCCATTGCTGATATTGCCCGCACCGGCCTTGTAGGCCTTGAAGCGACTTTGCGCGGCCTGGCCGGTGGTCACGCCGTACCAGGTCTGCAGGTAATTGCGGTCACCAAAGTGACTGTTGAGGCTGGCATCGACCGATCCGTAGCGGCCGTCGTAGAGCGTGGTGCCCAGGCTCAGCTCCAGGTGGGTGAACGCCTTGCCGCTGTCCTTGTGGTCATCTTCCTTGAGCGCGTGTTCCAGGGTCGCGCCGGCAATCACGCCACCCAGGTTATAGCTGGCACTCACTCCCACTTGCGGGCGGGCCTTGATCTCGCCCATGCCCTTGAGCCGCTTCGAGCCGGCGTGCAGGCTATGATTCTTGTCGTTGCGTGAATGGCTGGCACCGATATAGGTGCTGAAGCTCAAGGCGTTGCCTTCATAGCCCCAGCCCAGACCTTTGTCGGTGTCGAGGAATATCCCCCAGGGGCTGACGACTTTGCCGCCCAGCACCGGCGCGGTCATGCGCTCATCGCTGCCGCTGTAGCGGGGCACGTTGGCCATGCCGGCCTTGAGGCTGTATTGCCAGTCTTCGGCAATTGCGCGGTCGGCAGCGGCCAGCAGGCACAGTGAGGAGAGCGACAGGTACAGGGGGGTTGAGCGCATAAAGGGTTCCATATGGGGGGTTAGAAAGCCAAGGGTTTATAAGGGGAGCGGGTGCGTTTGAAGGCGTAGCCCGAAGCGCTGAGACCGTTGATCTGGCGGCTCACCGTATCGCCCAGGCCATAGCCGTTGCCGGCGAGGACGGCATGGGCGTTGTCGATGGGCAGCAGGATGTAGTCGGTCAGCGGTTCGTCGTGCAGTTGGCCGCGGATCACCAGGAAGCCGTCTTCCAGGCGCACGCTGATGCCGCTCAGGGGGGCGTCCGGCTCATGGGTGTTGAGCACTTGATAGGTCCCGATGGTGTCGGCCCAGGCCGAGGGCAAGGGCGGCGGTTCGATGCGCTCACCGATAGCCACGCGCTGGCCGTGGCTGCGGGCGGTGAGCATCTGGCGGCCTTGCACGCTGATCACGTCCAGTTGCACGCGGCCCAGTTCGCCGAGGTCCTTGAGCCAGAAGCCGAGCACTTTCTTCTGCGCGCGCAACCAGCCATCGTCGTCGCGCAATAATTCGAAGGTGTAGCCGGCCAACTCGCCCGACAGCCGCTGATCGTCATCCTTGATCCGGAACACGCCCCAGGCGGTGGCGTAGAAGCCGGCCAGGCGCCTGCGGTCGATGGCGGCCGGCACGTGGCGCAGTTTCAGGCCGTGGCTGGGCGCCTGGCAGTCGTCGGCGCAGACGGCGTGGCCGGTTTGCGCCTGGAGCAGCAGGCGCAGGGTGTCGGTGGCCAGGCCGGCCACCAGGTCTTCGGCGTTGCTGTCATTGGCCATGATGATCACGGCCAGTTGTTGGTCGGGCAGCAGGCTCAACTGCGCGGCAAAATCATCGCCGCCACCGCTGTGCTGGTAGGTGCGTATACCGGGGCCGACGGGTTCGTCACCGCATGGGGCGAGGAACCAGCCCAGGCCCATCTGGCAATCGAAGTCCAGCGCATTGCCGGTGTTCTGCTGGGTGAACATCGCGTCGATCGAAGCGCTGCCCAGCACGCGGTTGCCTTTGTAGACGCCTTGGGCGAAGAGCATGTGCACGTAATGCGCGAGGTCTTTCGGGCTGGCCCACAGGCCGCTGGCGGCGATGTCGCGCACCGGGGCATCGGTACTGGCAACGCCGTCCGTGTAGCCCAGGGCGCGGAACGCCTGCTGGCTGGCGGTGCCGACAAAACTCGACTGGTTCATTTCCAGCGGCTTGAGCAGGCTGTTTTGCAACTGGGCTTCAAAGCTTTTGCCGCTGCTGCGCTCGATGGCCGCGCCCACCAGGGCATAACCGAGGTTGGAATACGCCACCTGCGAGCCTGGCGGGCTGCTCAGCCAAACCCCCGACACGCGCATCGGCATCTGCCCCATGGCGTAGGTGCTGTGCAGGTCACGCAGGTGTTCACTGGGCAGGCCGGACTGGTGGCTGAGTAAACGCCGCAGGGTCACAGCGCGGTCGGCAGCGGCCTGGTCGTCATGAAAGCGCGAGCGCACGTAAAACTCGCGCAAGGTCTGCTGGATCGGCGCATCCAGCGCCAGCCGCTGTTGTTCCACACATTGCAGCGCGGCCGTGGCGGTGAGCAGCTTGGAAATGCCACCGGCACGGAACGCGGTGTTGGGCGTGACCGGCACGCCCCGGGCCTTGTCGGCCAGGCCGAAGCCCTGGGCCCAGATCAGCTCCTGGCCATTGACCAGGGCAATCGACAGGCCGGCGATATGCTCTTGGGCGATCACCCGGGGAATGCGGGCTTGCAGGTAGCGGATGATCGCGCCGTAGTCACCCTTCTGAATGGGCGGCGGTGCCGGCGGTTGCCCATGGCAACCGAGGCTGCCCAGCAGGCAACCCAGCAGCGGAATACCGCGCAATCTGCGAAACATGAGGAGCACCCGAATGGCTGTTTGGATGCTCGAATGCTAGGGAAGGGCCGTCCAACAATCTTTGCGAGCTTTGTCGGGAAACTGTCAAAGACTGTTAACGGCTGAGCCCATGGCGTTCATGCCACTGCGCGATGGACTCTTCGGGGTATTCATCAAACTGCAGGTCGCCTTTGCGCACGCTGACTTCGACCCACGGCGCCTTCGAGCCCAGCATCAGGTGCGTATGCGCCGGCGGTACTGGCAACGGCGTGTCGATGGCCGAGGCAAACGGGTGGATCAGCTCCGGCCACTCCGGGCTGAACAGCCATAGCGCACTGCCGCACTGCGAACAGAAATGCCGCTCGGCGCTACTCGCATGGGCACGGCTGGCGCCCTCGGGTTTGAGCCGGGCGTGGTAGATCGAAATCTGTTTGCGCCCGCGCACTTGCAAGCTATTGGCATCCCCGGCCAGGTTGATCGCATAACCGCCGCCGCCCTGGGTCTTGCGGCAGATCGAGCAATAGCAACGCTGGTAAGGGTACGGGTGGGCGCTGGTGAGGCTGAACGTCACGGCGCCGCAGTGGCAGGATCCCTCAAGCTGCATCGGGGCTGACTCCTCTTGGGTTTATGTAACAACGCTTTGCTAATACCTTAGCCTCAGGCAAGATTCCTTGCTTTGGTTTCAGGGAAGACACCCATGATTGCTGAGTTGCACAGCGCTGCCGCGCAAATTCGCCATGCCGTGCGTGCGGCCACCGAAGGCCTGGTCGGGCGTGAGCAACTGGCCGAGCTGATTGTATTGGCCGCCGTGGCTCAGGAGCACATCCTGGTCATCGGGCCACCTGGCACCGCCAAGAGTGCCGTGGTGCGGCGTGTGGCGCAGTCCATGGGCGGGCGTTATTTCGAATACCTGCTGGGGCGCTTTACCGAACCCTCGGAATTGTTTGGTGCGGTGGACTTGAAGAAACTGCGCGAAGGCACCGTCGAAACCGACGTCAGCGGCATGCTGCCGGAAGCCGATATCGTCTTTCTCGATGAGGTCTTCCTCGGTTCGACCGCCATCCTCAACACCCTGCTGGGCGTGCTTAACGAGCGCCGCTTTCGCCGTGGACACACCCAGATCCAATGCCCGCTGCGCGTGTGTGTCGGTGCTGCCAACGGCCTGCCGGACGACGAAGCGCTGGCGGCGTTCGGGGATCGTTTCCTGTTGCACCTGTTTGTCGAGTCGGTGCCGGATAACCAGTTGGAGGCCATGCTCGCGGGTGGCTGGCAGTCGGAACAGCGGCCGGTGCAGCAGTTGCTCGGTTTGACCCAGTTGGACACCCTTGGCCATGCGCTGAAAAACGTTGACCTCAACCCCGTACGTCCGTTACTGGCCCAGGCTATCCGCCGCCTGCGTGAAGCCGGCATTCAGTTATCGGACCGGCGTATCGTCAAGTCTCAACGGCTGATCGCAGCGGCTGCCTTGCTGGGCGGGCGCCCGGAAGCCAGCGATGCCGACCTGTGGCCGCTGCTGTACGTGCTGCCGACCCAGGAAAGCCAGCAACACGGTCGTGAAGTGCTGCGCGACCTGTTTGCCGCCTCCAGTAACCGTCATTTGTTCAGTGCGGTGGAGGAAGCCACCTTGCAGCCGATGTCACGATTCAATCGCCTGTTGGAAACCGCCGAAGATTACCTGGCACGCACCGAGCCACCGGCGAGCCCGGCGCTGGAAGGCCTGCTGCGCGAGATTGACGCCAACTTCAACAGCCAGACCCTGCCTGAGCCGTTGCGACAGGTACGCGGGCAATTGGCGCGACTGCTGACGCCCACGCCATGAGTGCAGCGTTGCAGCGTTGGACCTGGCGCCCACGGCAGGTACCGACCGAGCCGCAGGCCGCTGTCGCCTGGGGTGACGCTGCTCGGCTTCTGCACGCGCGCTTGTTACAGCTGCCGGACGAACAGGCTGCGCGACTGCAAGCCACGGCCAGCGGTGAAGTGCTGGTGGTTACCGGCGCCGGTGTTGACCTGCCCTGGGTCGACGGGGTGGCCTACGCCGCACCGGGAGATGTCGCGCCAGGGCTGTGGTTGCCCACCAGTTGGGAGCCGACAACTGCGGTAGATGTGCTGGGCCAGGCCCTGGCGGCACGCTTCAAACGTTCGCCGTTATTGCTGTGGCGTGAACCGCAGGCCGTGGTGCCGCTGGATCGCTTGCTGCCCGTCAGCCGCGATCATTTGCGGCGAATCGCTGCTCACTGGGGGATGCCCGATGCAACTGCCTGATGCCCTGCAACCCTGGCGGCAGTGGCTGGAATGGTTTGCGCCCGAGCACCTGCCAGTGTTCGCCGATCTGCTGGGCCGTCTCAACCCGCTGCTCGGCCCACTGCGGGGCAGGCAACAAGGCGGTGTGCCGGAGCCTGATGGCCTGGGCGACCTGCAACGCCGTGGCCCCTATGAGCGTCTGCTCTCCAGTGAATGGTTGCTGGCAGAGGAGGTACCCGATGAGTTTCTCCGCCGTGCGGTCGGGGGCGAGCATATGTTCCTCGCGCCCCAGTACCGTGCCCGTGAGGCCAACCGCCTGATGGTGGTGCTGTTCGACGCCGGTCCCTTGCAGTTGGGGGCCGCACGCCTGGTGCATATCGCATTGCTGATGCTGTTGGCGCGGCGTGCCGAAGAGGCGGGCGCCGAGCTGCGTTGGGGGCTGCTGCAAGGCCCGCCGGTGTTGCATGAACTGGATTCGCCGGCACAGATCAAGCGTCTGCTTAACGCCCGCACCTATGAAGGGGTGAGCGACAGCCATTGGTATGCCTGGCGCGACTGGATGGCCGCGCAGGATCGTCCTGTGGGTGAATGCTGGATGGTCGGGCAACGCTTGCCGGTCGCCGACGCCAGGCATTGCAGCCACCGGGTCCAGGTCAAGCGCAGCCTGGATGGGCGTAGCCTGTCGTTTGAGTTGCAGGCAGGCCAGACGCGACGGGTGTTGCTGCCGATGCCGCAGGCGCAGCACGCGGTGCAATTGCTCAAAGGGCAGTTCGATCACGAGGTCAAGGCACCGCCCGCCACCAAGACTGGTGTGGTGCCGCGCGTGGTCCTGACCTTGCCGCCGGTGATCTCAGGCTCCGGCAGCCATGTCGCCCTGCGCATGCTGGATGAAACCGGAATGGTGGTGATCAAGCTGCCGTCGAGGAACCAGAAAAAATCCCTCGAGGTGCGTCGGCGCCTGTGGTCAGGCCACCAACGCGCGCTGAGTATGAGCTTTCACTACCGCAGCCTGGGCGCGGTGCTCAGCAGTGACAACACCTTGAGCTTCTGGAACATACCGGGCATTGCCCCGATCGACAAACCACCCGCCGAACGACTGCACCTTCCTCCAGGCACCGCGACGTTCCTGCCCTCGGTGTGGTTGCGCAGTCAGAAAAGCGAACGGCTCTACCTGCTGGACAGCAAGGGCCGGCTCGCCTGCTGGCAAGGCGCGGTGCTCCGCGCTCCGGCGCGTGAGGGCTGCGAGATCACCGACAATGTCATCGGCCTGGCCCAGGTCGACACCTTGACCCTGGCCTACGCCCGCAGTGAAGGCGGGCAAGTCGTCGTGTATGCGGCTACGGGCGATGGGCTGAGGTCCGGTGGTTACGCGGTGGGTGCGGCCAATGGCGTGAGCCAGGTGCTGTTTGCAGGCACCGCCTATTGGCGGCAGTACTTTGGCGGCTGTGCACTGCTGGCCGATAATCTTGGCAGCCAACGTTGGCGCGTGGTCACCCACGACAGCTTCCCCTCGAAAAAAGCCCAGATCGACCTGGCCCCCGGCTGGAAGGCCATCGGCCTGCACCATGAGGTTGGCCCCCAGGAACTGCACGCGCTGGTACTGCTGGGCCCGAACCAGCACACCGTCGGTTTGTATATCGAAGGGCAGCAGCGTGTGCTGTTCACCACCTCGGCAGCGATTGCGCGGGCAACGTTTTGCCCGATGAGTGGCCTGGTTGCCGTTATCACCAGCGCCCGTGAACTGTTGGTGTATTCGGTGCCCGAGCGTGCCATGCGCCTGCAAGTGCTGTGTAACCAGGTCGCGTTGTTAACCCATGAGCGTGAGCATGCTTGAACAGGACGCAATGCTGATCAGGCGCCCGCTGCTGACGGGGCATCAACACATTGATGGGCTGTGGTTTTCCAGCGACCGCTTGGATTTGCACGAGCGCGCCGGCTTGATCCTCGAATACTGGCAGCCCGGCGCCCGTGCCTACCGCTTTGCCGACGGCGATGTGTTGCAGTTCGCGCGGCCTGAATCGGTGTTGTGCGAAACCCTGGTCGGTTGGCCGCTGGTGCGCCAGGGCCGTGGTTTGTCCTCCGCGCTGCTCGACCCGCAGGAGCTGCGGGCCTTGCCGGCTGCCGACCTGTGGCTGGTGCGTGGCAGCCAGGTGCAGGCCTTGCAGTTGCGCGATGCGCAGTTGCTGGCGCCTGGGCAGTGGCTGGATATCAGCGCCTGCACACTGTTGGATACCTTCGACTGCCATGCACCGGTACTGGAACCGGTGCCGCCGCTGCGGGTCACCGATGTGCGTGAGATTCTCGGCGGGGCACTGGGACCCGTCAGCCCGGAGCGGGAAGGGGTGATGCAGGCGCTGATCGAACGTCAGCGCCATGCGCCGAAGAGCCCGCCGGCCAAAGCGACCGCGGCTGGCAACGGCGAGTGGGACTCACGCGAGCCAGCCTCGTTCCCGGCACTCAAGCTTGGCGCGACCTTGGCGCTGGTGACTGCTGTGCTGTGGATGGCCAACCAGGGTCAGCACGCGCCCTTGACACCCATGCCAACGCTGAGCAGCGACCAGGTTTTTGCGGTGGTCGGCGTGACGTTGGTCGGTGGGCTGTTCTTGACCGGCTTTTTATGGGGCCTGAACCGAGCCCTGCGGCGTGGGCGCACGCCAGTCTCCGGCACGCCAACAGCACCGGTCGCCCCTGGCATCGCTGCGCGCAGCGAACCGCGCCGGCACAAACCCGCTGCGTGGCGCCGCTGGCTGACCCGCCTGACCCTGCATTCGCGCTTGTCCACGTTGTATGGCAAGCGTCAGGCTGCTTATGTGCGGCGGATGCTCGAGATGTTCGAGGACGGCAATTTCGAAGAAGCCTTGCGCCATGCCATTCCCTTGAATGGTGAGCAGTCCGGTGACGAGCAGAGCTTTGGAACCCCCCAACGCCGCCAGGACCTGGCCCTGGACCGGCAAAACGGGGCAAGCCGTTCGATGTTCTTCGAAGAGGGGATGACCGAGCACCTGCGCCAGGTCTACCGCCAGAGCTATGAGCGCCTGGACCGCGCCGGGCGCATTGAAGAGGCGGTGTTTATCCTCGCCGAGTTGCTCAAGGAGCGTCAGCAGGCCCTCGATTACCTGGAAAAACACGCGCGCTATCAACAAGCCGCCGACCTCGCCCTGGCCTGGGATATGCCACCTGGGGTGATCGTACGCCTGTTGTGCCTGGCCGAGAACTGGCAACGCGCCTTGATGGTGGCGCGCCGTGACGATGCCTTCGGCGATGCGGTGCTGATGCTCCAGGCCAAATCACCGGAAACCGCCGACCGCCTGCGCCTGGAGTGGGCCGAAGCGTTGATCGCCAAGGGGTTGTGGCTGCAAGCGGTCGATGTGATCTGGAGCCTGCCGGCTGAACGCCCACGCGCCGCGCAATGGCTGCTCAATGCCGAAGCGGCCGGTGGGCGCCTGGCCATTGGCGCGTTGGTCAAGCGCGCCATCCTGCTGCCGGACACCCTGGAGGCGTACGGCGAATGGGTCGAAGACGTGCGTGACGACCCCGCGCGCGGCAGCGAGCGCGCCGCCCTGGCCGAGGCATTGCTGGAACATAAAGCCCAATCCTCGGCCCTGGCCTGGCTGGCAGGCGCTACCGTGCACGCGATTCTTGCCGACCAGTTCAGTGGGCACGGGCGTCTGAACTTCAATCAGTTGCAGGCGCTGGTCAAAATGAGTCGGGATAAATTGCTTCAGGCGGACTTGCCGGGCCAGGCGCTGAAACGTCCAGCCGTTGTGTCGCTGGACCGCGTGAGCAGCACGCTGGAGTGGTCCGCACCGGCGGCGGGCAATCGGCCGATCCTGGATGCCGTGCCCCTGCACGATGAGCGTTACCTGTTGGGGCTGGGCGAGGCCGGCGCGCTGGTGGTGGATGCGCAGGGCAAGACGCTGTTTCATTTTGCGGTGCCGGCGCAGCAGATTGTCATCGGCCACAGCCGCCAAGTGGCCTTGGCGCTGACGCGTCGAGACCGGCTGTGGCGTATCAGCAAGCTGGACCTGGTAAGCCGCACGGCCACGGACCTTGGTGTCTTGGCGCTGGACGTATTTGCCAAGGTGTTTGACGGCACTGCCTGGACCGTCGGCCGTGACCGGGAACTGAGGGTGGTGGACGTCGATCGTGGGTTTGAAACGTTATGGCACGTGGGCGATCTACCGGCACGGGTGCATGCCCTCGAGACGGATCAGCACAACGAATACCTGTGGCTGTTGGAAATGGGCGGGATCCTGGCGCTCTGGCATTATCGTTTGCCGGAGCGTCGCTTGATCAGTCGCGACCCTGGAATCGATGTCATAGAAGCGGATTTCGGGCTACCCAGTGCAACCGGTCAGGCGGCGCAATACTTGATCAAGTACGACAGCGAAGGGCCGCCGGTCCTCGTCCTGAAGCAGGGTGGGGCGCGCAAGGGCTATCGTTTGCCCGGCAACCTGCGGGAGGAGGAGTGGGATCAAACGGTCTGGCCATTCCTGTTCGAGGACTGGCTGCTGATTCGCTATGGCGTGGAGGAAGAGGCGACCCGTTGGCATTTCATTCATCGCGCCAGCGACCGGCTCTGCGTCAGCCTGCACTGGCCACAAGCGCAAGTCCAGGCGCGGCGCCTGGGGACGGACTGGCTGTTATTCGATGATCAAGGCCGCTTGAGCCACATCAACCTCGACCACGCCAGCCAGCACAACCTCACCCTGCATTGACCGTTTCCGGCATCAGCGTGGCAATCAATGCCCGTATGGTGCCGGGCAGTGCCTCAAGCTCCCTGACCAGAATACTGCGCTCACGAATCGCCCACGGCTCATCCAGCGTCACCGCCACCAGTTGCATGGTGCGGCTGTGCCGTACGGCGGCGGACTCGGGGATGATGCCGATGCCCACGCCCGCTTCGACCATCCGGCAAATCGCCTCGAAACTCGACACCTGGATACGCAGCGACAACTGCTTGCCCAACCGCTCGACGTGTTCACGCAGGAAGCTGAGCAAGGTGCTGCCTTCATGCAGGCCGATATGCTGATAGGCCAGGGTCTGTTCCAGGGTGACCGAGGCTTGATCGGCCAAGGCGTGGCCGACGGGCACCATCAGCACCAGTTTGTCGGTGCTGAAGTGCAGCACCTGCAAACCCGCCGCCTCCACGGGGCCGGCGATGATGCCCATGTCGCTGGTGCCATCCAGCACGCCGCGCACGATATCGCGGGACAAGCGCTCCTGCAGGTCGACGGTCACGCCAGGGCGCTGGGACAGGAAGCCGGCCAGCACCTCCGGGAGGAACTCGGTGACCGCCGTGGTGTTGGCGAAGATGCGGATATGCCCGGCGGAATCCACGCCGTATTGGGTGAACTCACTCTTGAGGTAATCCACCTGGCGCATGATCAACCGCGCATGGTGCAGCAGCCGTTCGCCCGCAGGGGTGATCTCTACGCCACGGCTGTCACGGTACAGCAGGCGCGTGTCGAGCTGGCCTTCCAGCGCCTTGATCCGCGCACTCGCAGCGGCCGGCGAGAGGAACGCGCGCCTGGCGCCCTGGGTCAGGCTGGGGGATTCGGCGATATGGATAAACAGGCGCAGGTCGGCCAGGTCGAAGTGCATGCAAAACTCCCGTATGAATGAACCCGGTAGATACCGTCCTATCCAACACCGCCCAAATCCTACGGATCTGGGCCGCGCGGGTGTTATGTCGGGGAAAGAGCGTTCAGCATAGCCGAACGCTGGTTTATTGAAATGCAAATTCTCAGAACGGGCCGGCGCTTGCATGATCCGGGGCAGACACTCACTGCCCGAGGACCTGTACCTGATGAGCGCTACTGACTGGATCGGCCGAAGCGAAACCGCCCACGACCACCTGAGCCATAACCTGCTCAAACGCATTGCCGCCACCTTTGGCGAAGCCGTCCCCGAGCAGGGCGCGGTCCTGCCGCCGCTGTGGCAGTGGTGCTTCTTCCAGGACCCGCTGCCGGAAAGCGCCCTGGGCGGCGACGGCCACCCGGCCCGTGGCGGCTTCCTGCCGCCGGCGGATAACCGTAATCGCATGTGGGCGGGTGGGCGTATCGAATTCCTGCACCCGCTGCGGGCCGGCGAGGCGGCAACCCGCGTGTCGACCATCACCCAGGTCGAAGAAAAGACCGGCCGCAGCGGCTCGCTGTTGTTTGTCACCGTGCGCCATGACTATGCCCAGGACGGTCGCCTGGCGATCCGCGAAGAACAGGACATCGTCTACCGCGAGCCGACGCCGCCCAAGCCGGGCAGCGGCGAGGCCCTGGCCCAGGGCGAGTGGCAGGAAACCATCGACCCCACGCCGACCCTGCTGTTTCGCTACAGCGCCGTGACCTTCAACGGTCACCGCATTCACTACGACTACCCCTATGTCACCGGCACCGAAGGCTACGCCGGGCTGGTGGTGCATGGCCCGCTGATCGCGACCTTGAGCCTGCGCGCGTTTTGCCGCGCCCATCCCGAAGCCAGCGTGCGGCGCTTTGCCTATCGCGGCGTGCGCCCGTTGATTGCGCCGCAGCCGTTCGCAGTGGGCGGTCGCATCAGTGAAACCGGGGCGGCGGCGTTGTGGGCCGGGAATACCGATGGCCTGGCGCAGACCGCTGAAGTGCATTTCGAATAAGCCAAGAACAACAGGCGGAGAGCCGTGAGATGAACCCGAATGACAACGAAGCACTCAATGCCATCCGCGACGGCGTGCGCGCCTTGTGCGCCGCATTCGACGCGGCCTACTGGCGCCGGATCGACGAAGAAAAGGGCTTCCCCGAAGCCTTCGTCAAGGCGCTGACCGACGCCGGCTGGCTGTCGGCGATGATTCCCGAGGAGTACGGCGGCTCCGGCCTGGGCCTGGCCGAAGCCTCGGTGATCCTCGAGGAGGTGAACCGCTGCGGCGGCAACTCCGGCACCGTGCACGGGCAGATGTACAACATGTTCACCCTGTTGCGTCACGGCAGCGAGGCGCAAAAACGCTTCTACCTGCCCAAGCTCGCCAGTGGCGAATTGCGCCTGCAATCCATGGCGGTCACCGAGCCCACCACCGGCACCGACACCACCAAGATCAAGACCACCGCGATCAAGCGTGGCGACAAATACGTGATCAACGGCCAGAAGGTCTGGATCTCGCGGGTGCAGCATTCCGACCTGATGATCCTCCTGGCGCGCACCACCCCGTTGGCACAGGTGAAGAAAAAGTCCGAAGGCATGTCGATCTTCCTGGTCGATCTGCGTGAGGCCATCGGCAACGGCCTGACCGTGCAGCCCATCGCGAACATGGTCAACCACGAGACCAATGAGTTGTTCTTCGACAACCTTGAACTGCCCCTCGATAGCTTGATCGGCGAAGAGGGCAAGGGCTTCAAATACATCCTCGATGGCCTCAATGCCGAACGCACCCTGATCGCCGCCGAATGCATCGGCGATGGCCGCTGGTTTATCGACAAGGCCAGCGCCTACGCCCGCGACCGCGTGGTGTTCGGCCGGCCCATCGGGCAGAACCAGGGCGTGCAGTTTCCGATTGCCGAAGCCCATATCGAAGTCGAGGCGGCCGACCTGATGCGCTGGCGCGCCTGTGCGGAATACGACAGCGGCGTGAATGCCGGCGCCAGCGCGAACATGGCCAAGTACCTGGCGGCCAAGGCGTCCTGGGAAGCGGCCAATGCCTGCCTGCAGACCCACGGCGGCTTTGGCTTTGCCTGCGAGTACGACGTCGAGCGCAAATTCCGCGAGACGCGCCTGTACCAGGTGGCGCCGATCTCCACCAACCTGATCCTGTCCTACGTGGCCGAGCACCTGCTCGAGCTGCCACGCAGCTTCTGAGGGCCTGCCCATGAGCCATACCCAAGCCCTGTGTCGGTTCCTGGCCGACCTGGCCTACGAGCAGTTGCCCGAACCCGTGCTGGCGCGCACCGAAGACCTGTTCCTGGATTGGCTGGCGTCCGCGTTGGCCAGCCAGGGCGCGCACCCGATCCCGTTGTTCGAGCGCTATGCCCAGAAGATGGGCCCGAGCAGCGGCCCGGCGCAGGTGATCGTCAATGGCACCGGCAGCAGCGCGTATTTCGCCGCACTGGTCAACGGCGCCTCGTCCCACCTGGTGGAACAGGATGACCTGCACAACAGCTCGGTGCTGCACCCGGCCACCGTGGTGTTTCCCGCTGCCTTGGCCGCCGCCCAGGACCTCGGTAAATCCGGCCGTGACGTGTTGCTGGCCTCGGTGGCCGGCTATGAGGCCGGGATCCGCATCGGCGAATTCATGGGGCGCTCCCACTACCGCATCTTCCACACCACGGCCACGGTGGGCACCCTGGCGGCGGCCGTGGCGGTGGGCAAGTTGCTGGATTTCAATCAGGACCAGTTCATCCATCTGCTCGGCAGCGCCGGCACCCAGGCCGCCGGGCTGTGGGAATTCCTGCGCGATGCCGCCGACTCCAAGCAACTGCACACGGCCAAGGCGGCCGCGGACGGTTTGCTCGCCGCGTACCTGACGGCGGATGGCCTGACCGGTGCGCGCAATATCCTCGAAGGCGACCAGGGCCTGGCGGCGGGTATGTCCACGGATGCCGAACCGAGCAAGTTATCGGCTGGCCTTGGTAGCCGTTGGGCGCTGCTGGAGACCTCGTTCAAGTTCCACGCGTCGTGCCGCCATACCCATCCGGCCGCCGATGCGTTGCTGGCGTTGATGCAACGCGAAGGCCTCGAGGCCGTCGATATCGCCCGTGTGGAAACCCGTGTGCACCAAGGCGCCATCGATGTGCTGGGGCGAGTAAGCGTGCCGACCAGCGTGCATCAGGCCAAGTTCTCCATGGGCACCGTGCTGGGGTTGATCGCCGTGCATGGCAAGGCCGGGCTCACCGAGTTCCATGAATCGGCGTTGACCGATCCCGCCGTCGCCGCCTTTCGCGACAGGGTCAGCATGACCCTCGACCCCGAGGTCGATGGCGCCTACCCGCAGCGCTGGCTCGGCCGCGTCACCGTCACCACGGTTGACGGCCGCACCCTGCACGGCGCCATCGACGAGCCCAAGGGCGACCCTGGCAACACCCTGAGCCGTGCAGAACTGGCGGATAAATTCCAGCGCCTCGCCCGGTTCAGTAACGCTCGCACACCGGCCCAGGCCGCCGCATTGATCGCCAAAGTCTGGGATGTGCGCAACGCCGCGTCCATGGCCCACTGGCTCTGAGGAACTGTCATGACTGACCCACGACCGCTGGACGGCATCACCGTTGTCAGCCTGGAACACGCGATCGCCGCGCCCTTTTGCACCCGTCAACTGGCCGACCTCGGCGCCCGCGTGATCAAGATCGAACGCCCCGGTGCCGGTGACTTCGCCCGTGGCTACGACGAGCGCGTGCGTGGCCTGGCCTCGCATTTCGTGTGGACCAACCGCTCCAAGGAAAGCCTCACCCTGGACCTCAAGCAGGACGACGCCGACGCCATCCTCGACAGCCTGCTGGCGGATGCCGATGTGCTGGTGCAGAACCTTGCACCGGGCGCGGCGGCGCGCATGGGCCTGTCGTTCGAGGCGCTGCATGCACGCTTTCCACGGCTGATCGTCTGCGACATTTCCGGCTATGGCGAAGGCGGGCCCTACGAGAAAAAGAAAGCCTATGACCTGCTGATCCAGAGCGAGGGCGGCTTTTTGTCGGTGACCGGTGGCCCGGGTGACGAGCAGATGGCCAAGGCCGGTTGCTCCATCGCCGATATTTCCGCCGGCATGTACGCCTACAGCGGCATCCTTTCCGCGCTGCTGTTGCGCGGCAAGACGGGGCAGGGCAGCCGCATCGACGTGAGCATGCTCGAAAGCCTGGTGGAGTGGATGGGCTACCCGATGTACTACGCCTTCGACGGTGCGCCTCCACCCCCGCGTGCCGGCGCGGCGCACTCGACCATCTACCCCTACGGGCCGTTTCCCACCGGTGACGGCGGCACGGTGATGCTCGGTTTGCAGAACGAGCGTGAATGGGCAGCGTTCTGCGACAAGGTGCTGCTCACACCTGGACTGGCGACGGATGAGCGCTTCAGCGCCAACTTCAAGCGCTCGGCCAACCGCGAGGTGTTGCGCCAGATCATCGTCGACAGCTTTGCCCAACTGGGCGCCGAGGCCGTGATCCAGCGCCTGGAGGACGCGCAGATCGCCAGCGCCCGCGTCAACGATATGCAAGGCGTGTGGGACCACCCGCAGCTCAAGGCCCGCGACAGTTGGCGTGAAGTCGCAAGCCCTGCCGGGCCGCTGCCGTCGCTGCTGCCGCCGGCGCGCAACGGGGCGTTTACCCCGCGCATGGACGCCGTACCGGCGCTGGGGCAGCACAGCCAGGGCATCCTCGAGCAGCTCGGTTACTCCGGCGATGCCATCGACAGCCTGCGCGCGCGCGGCGTTATCTAATAAGGAAGTCCGTTATGCCAAACCCTCTTGTGCGCTCTGCGCTGTTTGTTCCCGGCAGCCGACCGGAGCGATTTTCCAAGGCGCTGGCCAGTGGCGCCGACGCCGTGATCGTGGATTTTGAAGACGCGGTGGAAGAGCCGCTCAAGCGCCAGGCGCGGGATAACCTCGGGGCGTTCCTGCAAAGTCACCCGCAGGCCCGGGTGTGGGTGCGCATCAACGCGCCGGAACATGCCGGGCATTTCGAAGATGTGGCGTTTTGCAAAGCCCACGCCAACGTGGCGGGTGTACTCCTGCCGAAAGTGGAAAGCGCGGCCCAGGTGGCGGTGGTCGCCGCTGCGGGCAAAGTGATCTGGCCGATTATAGAAAGCGCACGGGGCTTGCTGGCGGTGGCCGACATCGCGGGGGCGCCGCAGGTCGAACGCCTGTCATTCGGCGGCCTGGACCTGGCGCTGGACCTCAACTTGAGCAGCAACTCCCCGGCCGCGCAGTTCGCCCTCGACCAGGCACGCCTGGCGCTGATCGTGCATTCCCGCGCGGCTGGCCTGGTGGCGCCACTGGATGGCGTGCACCCGGCCATCGACGATCCTGAAGGCCTGCGCCGTTCGATCCGGCATGCCTATGAAATGGGCTTTGCCGGCGCGTTGTGTATCCATCCCAGGCAGGTGGCGGTGATCCATGAAGCGTTGGCGCCCAGCGCCGCCGACCTGGCCTGGGCACGGCGGGTGGTTGACGCCGGGGCGCATGGGGCGGGGGCTTACCAGATTGATGGGCAGATGGTGGATGCGCCGGTGTTGTTGCGGGCGCAGCGGTTGCTCGCACAGTTATAGCTGACGGAACCGAATCAAATGTGGAGGGGGAACTGCATTTTTCTTGAGGTTGGTGTTCGGCGTGGCCGAACGCAGGTATCAAAAATTCGAAATTCACTACACGCGTCATATCAGGCACCTTGCCCTACAACACAACAATAAGAAGGTGATTTTCCATGCTCAAGCTTTCTCGGGCGCTGTTCTGCGCCGCCACCTTGTTTGCCGCGGGCCTGGCCCAGGCGGCGGACCCGATCGTGATCAAGTTCGCCCACGTGGTCGCTGAAAACACCCCCAAGGGCCAGGGCGCGTTGCTGTTCAAGAAGCTCGCCGAAGAACGCTTGCCCGGCAAGGTCAAGGTCGAGGTGTACCCCAACTCGTCACTGTTCGGCGACGGCAAGGAAATGGAAGCCCTGCTGCTGGGCGACGTGCAGATGCTGGCGCCGTCCCTGGCCAAGTTCGAGCAATACACCCGGCAAGTGCAGATCTATGACCTGCCGTTCCTGTTCAACGACCTGGCCGCCGTCGACCGCTTCCAGGCCGCCGAGGGCAAGCAACTGCTGACCTCGATGCAGAGCAAGAACATCCTCGGCCTGGCCTATTGGCACAACGGCCTCAAGCAACTCTCCGCCAACAAGGCACTGCATGAACCCAAGGACGCCCGTGGCCTGAAGTTCCGCGTGCAGGCCTCCAGCGTGCTGGAGGAGCAGTTCAAGGCGATCCGTGCCAACCCGCGCAAGATGAGCTTTGCCGAGGTGTACCAGGGCTTGCAGACCGGCACCGTGAATGGCACCGAGAACACCTGGTCGAACTATGAAAGCCAGAAGGTCAACGAAGTGCAGAAGTACTTCACCGAATCCAACCATGGCCTGATCGACTACATGGTCATCACCAATGCCACGTTCTGGAACGGCCTGCCGCCGGACATCCGCGGCACCCTGGAGCAGGTCATGGTCGAGGTCACCGTCGAGGTGAACAAACAGGCCGAAGCGCTGAACCAGTCGGCCAGGCAGAAGATCGTCGAGGCCAAGACCAGCGAAATCATCGAGCTGACCCCCGAGCAACGCCAGTTGTGGCGCGAAGCGATGCGGCCGGTGTGGCAGAAGTTCGAAGGGGAAATCGGGGCTGATCTGATCAAGGCGGCGGATGCCTCCAACCATTGAATCCGGTTTCCGCCCTGACATCTCATTTGCTTTCGCGAGGTTTTGCCATGCAAACGCTAAGGCGCGTCTGGGAGCACCTGGAGGAAGGCTTTATTGCCTTCCTGCTGGCGGCCATGACCCTGGTGACATTTGTTTACGTCATGCTCAACAACATCTACACGCTGTTCTTTGCCCTGTCTGACAAGTGGGCGTGGAGCAGCACGTTCTTCGGCGCGCTGGGCGACCACACCATGACCTGGGCCCAGGACATGACCTGGAGCGTGGCGCTGACCAAGGCCATGTTCGGCTGGCTGATTTTCTTCGGCATTTCCTATGGGGTGCGCACCGCCGGCCACCTGGGGGTGGACGCGCTGGTCAAGCTGACCCGGCGTCCGGTGCAGCGCGTGCTGGGCATGCTCGCCTGCCTGTGCTGCCTGGCCTATGCCGGGCTGTTCATGGTCGCCAGCTACAAGTGGGTCAGCGCGGTGATGACCGCCCATATCGGCGCCGAAGACCTCGACCAGTTCGGTATCGACGTGGGTGACATTGTGATCATCGTGCCCATCGGTTTTGCCCTGGTGTTTATCCGCTACCTGGAGATCTTCTACCGCATCTTTACCCGCCGTCAGGTCGGGTTGGGGCTGGCTGACGAGGCCGGTGAGGCCAGCAAATTGGCAGGCAGCCATGGGGAGCGTCACTGATGGCCGTGCTCTGTCTGTTCCTGCTGTTGTTCGTGTTCATGTTCCTCGGCGTGCCGATTGCCATTGCGCTGGGTTTGTCGGGCGCGGTGTCGATCCTGATGTTCAGCCCGGACTCGGTCAGTTCCCTGGCGATCAAGCTGTTCGAAACCTCCGACGCCTATACCTTCCTGGCGATCCCGTTCTTCCTGCTCTCCGGTGCGTTCATGACCACCGGCGGCGTGGCGCAGCGGCTGATCGACTTTGCCAACGCCTGTGTCGGGCATATCCGTGGCGGCCTGGCGATTGCGGCGGTACTGGCGTGCATGCTGTTTGCGGCGCTGTCCGGCTCATCCCCGGCGACGGTGGCGGCGGTGGGTTCGATTGCGGTGGCGGGCATGGTGCGCTCCGGTTACCCGAAGGAATTCGGCGCGGGGATCATCTGCAACGCCGGCACCCTGGGCATCCTGATTCCGCCGTCGATCGTAATGGTGGTGTACTCGGCGGCGACGGAAACCTCGGTGGGCAAGCTGTTCATGGCCGGGGTGATCCCGGGCTTGCTGCTGGGCCTGATGCTGATGGTGGCGATCTACATTGTCGCGCGCATCAAGAAGCTGCCGGCCCAGCCACGGGCGACGTTGGGTGAATGGCTGGGCTGTGCACGCCGCGCCTTCTGGGGCCTGTTGCTGCTGGTGATCATCCTCGGCGGCATCTACAGCGGCATGTTCACCCCCACCGAGGCGGCGGCGGTGGCGGCGGTGTACTCGGCCTTTGTGGCGTTGTTCGTCTACAAGGACATGAAGCTGCGCGACTGCCCCAAGGTGCTGCTGGAGTCCGGGCGCCTGGCGATCATGCTGATGTTTATCATCGCCAATGCCATGCTCTTCGCCCATGTGCTGACCACCGAGCAGATCCCCCAGGAAATCACCGCCTGGGTGCTGTCCGAGGGCCTCACGCCGATTGGCTTTTTGATCATGGTCAACGTGGTGCTGCTGATCGCCGGCAGTTTCATGGAGCCTTCGGCCATCGTGCTGATCCTGGCGCCGATCTTCTTCCCGATCGCCATGAAGCTGGGCATCGACCCGATTCACCTGGGCATCGTGATGGTGGTCAATATGGAAATCGGCCTGGTGCACCCACCGGTGGGGCTGAACCTGTTCGTCACCTCGGCGGTGACCGGGTTGACGCTGGGGCAGACCATTCGTGCGGCGTTGCCGTGGCTGATGATCCTGTTGGTGTTCCTGATCATGGTCACGTACTTGCCGTTTATTTCGCTGGCCTTGCCGCACTGGTTGGGGATGTAGCGCGGGTCAGCAAGTGACTCACTGTAGGAGCGAGGGGGACGCCTAGTTCTTGCTCGCGAAGAACTCAGGGCCACCACGTTTATCGAGAATGAACGCGTTGCCTGGGCGTTTTTCGCGAGCAAGAACTAGGCGTCCCCCTCGCTCCTACAAAGTGTCTTAACTGACTGGTATTGGGGCTTGCCCCTCCCACATTGGTTTTGCGTCAGGCTCTATTGGTCCAGTGCACTCAAGATTGCATGGGCGACCTTTACCCGTTCGGCATTCGGGTAGTTCTTGTTCGCCAATATCACCACGCCCACTCCCTTGCTCGGCACGTACGCCACGTAGGCGCCAAACCCATTGGTGGAGCCGGTCTTGTTCACCAGGGTGTCGGCGTGGGGCGCCTGGGGCGGGGTCAGCCAGTTGACCGCGTGCGGTTCCATTGCCATGGGTGTGGAGTTGCCGGCCATCAACCCATCGAGCGGGATGGGGTAGGGGTACATTTCCCAGCCCAGGCCCTGGGTCATGCCGTCCACGCTGTAGTAACCCGTGTGAGTCACGCTGATCGCCTGCTGCAGGGTTTTATCCAGCGTCGCCGGGTGCATGTTCGCGTCAACGTACTTCAGCAAGTCCGCAGCGCTGGTCTTGATGCCGTAGGCCTCGCTGTCCAGGGCGCCGGGGCCGACGCGTACCGGTTTGCCATCTTTGCCATAGCCTTGGGCGTACAGGCTCATCTGGCTCTGCGGCACCTTGATGAAGGTGTGCTTGAGCCCGAGTGCGGGCAACAGGGTCTTTTCCATCGCCTGATCGAACGGCTGCTTGAGGCTCTGCGCCGCCAGGTAGCCGAACAACCCCAGGCTCGGGTTGGAATACAGGCGCTGGGTGCCAGGGGCGAAGTCGGGTTGCCAGTGCTGGAAGTAGCTGATCATGCGCTGGGTGTTATCCGCATTGGCGGGGAATTGCAGGGGCAAGCCGCCGGCGGTGTAGGTGCCGAGGTTGAGCACGCTGATGTGGTCGAACTTGCCGCCGCCCAGTGCCGGCAGGTAATGGCTGGCCGGGTCGGAGAGCGTGAGTTTGCCGCTGGCTACCGCGTAACCGGCCAGGGTCGCGGTGAAGGTCTTGCTCACTGAACCCACTTCGAACAGGGTGTTTTCGCTGACCGGCTGGCGGGTATCGGTGGCGGCGATTCCGTAGTTAAAGTATTGCGCCTTGCCGTCCCGCACCACGCCGACCACCAGGCCGTTAATCGACTGCTGCTGCATCAGCGGTTTGACATTGGCATCCACCACCGCCTGCAGGTCGGTGGCAGCCAGGCAGTTGCCGGCGGCGATAAACACCGCGAGGGCGGTGAAATTACGCACGCCAGACAGTAAATGTTGGGGCATGATAACGCTTCCATGAGAATGATCGATTGAATAAAGAGCCTGCGCGGGCGAGGCAAATGTAGGCCGTTCGCCGATCCTGGGCAAACGATGATATCTCGCAGCAGTCATTAGAAATATTGGGGTCAATATGCTCCGCTCCCACTTACCGTTGAACGCCTTGCGCGCCTTCGAAGCGGCCGCCCGGCATTTGAGCTTTACCCGCGCCGCCATTGAGTTATGCGTGACCCAGGCGGCGGTCAGCCATCAGGTCAAGAGCCTGGAGGCGCAGCTCACTGTCACCTTGTTCAAGCGCCTGCCCCGCGGGTTGATGCTCACCCGCGAGGGCGAAACCCTGCTGCCGGTGGTGCGCGAGTCGTTCGACCGCATTGCCCACACCTTGGGTCAGTTCGAGGGCGGGCATTACCGCGAGGTACTCACCGTGGGCGCGGTCGGCACCTTTGCCGTCGGCTGGCTGCTGCCACGTCTGCCGGACTTCCAGAGCCGCTACCCGTTCATCGACCTGCGCCTGTCCACCCATAACAATCGAGTCGACGTGGCTGCCGAAGGCCTGGATTACGCGATTCGTTTCGGTGCAGGTGCCTGGCACGGCACGGATGCGCTGGAGTTGCTGGAAGCGCCGCTGACGGTACTGTGTGTGCCGTCACTCGCCGCGCAGTTGCACACGCCGGCCGACCTGTTGAAACACACGCTGCTGCGCTCCTACCGCGCGGATGAGTGGAGCCTGTGGCTTCAGGCCGCCGGGCTGCCCGCCGACACCCTGGTACCGCGCAGCATCGTGTTCGACTCGTCGCTGGCGATGATGGAGGCGGCGCTGCAAGGCAGCGGTGTCGCGCTGGCGCCAGCGCTGATGTTTTCGCGGCAACTGGAGAGTGATGTGATTCGCCAGCCATTCGACGTCGGCATCACCACTGGCAGCTACTGGCTGACGCGCTTGCAGTCGCGGGCCGAGACCTCGGCCATGCAGGTCTTCAAGGCGTGGTTGCTGGAGGAGAGTGGGCGTGTCTGAGTTTATTTCTGAAACATAATGAAACATTTGCTCGGGGCCGGCGTTCTACCGCTACACCTGCACTGAGTTATTCCATGAAAATACCGCGCCCCTCCGCTCGCATGCCACACCTCACCCAACTGCGCAATTTGAAGATGGCACGCTCCGCCCACGCGTATGTGCGCGGCAGCACCGTGCAATTCTACGAGTGGCTGCACAGCCAGATGGGCAGGCGTCTGCCTCAAGGCCCGGCGATCTGGATCTGCGGCGACTGCCACGCGGGCAACCTGGGGCCCACCGGCGACAACAAGGGCCGCATCGATATGCATATCCGCGACCTTGACCAGGCCGTGATCGGCAACCCGGCCCACGACCTGGTGCGCCTGGCGCTGTCCCTGGCCACCGCCGCGCGCGGTTCGGACCTGCCGGGCGTGACCACCGCGCGCATGCTTGAAGAAATGATGGTGGGCTATGAACAGGCGTTCAAGGACAAGCCCGACGAGGTACCGCCGCGTCCGTCCCAAGTCAAGGCGGGGATGCGCAGCGCCGTCGAGCGCACCTGGAAAAGCCTGGCCCGTGAGCGCATCGACAACGTGCGGCCGACGATCCCGCTGGGCAAGCATTTCTGGTCGCTGTCGCGGGCAGAAAAAAGTGCGCTGGAAAGCGTCTGCGCGTCGGATGACATCCATCAGTTGGTCACCTCGCTCAAGGGCCGCCCCAAGGACGCCAAGGTCCAACTGCTGGATTCGGCTTACTGGGTCAAGGGCTGCAGCTCCCTCGGCCTGCTGCGCTACGCCGTATTGCTGGGGGTGGGCGACAAGGACGATGAGGAATACTGCCTGATCGATATCAAGGAAGCCGTCGGCGCCGCCGCACCGCGCGCGGCACGGGCGAAGATGCCCAGGTACAACGGCCGCCGAGTGGTGGAGGGCGCCCGCCAGCTGTCGCCGGGCCTGGGTGAACGCATGGTGGCGACACGGTTTCTGGACCATGGCTTTTTCATCCGCGAACTGTTGCCCCAGGACATGAAGCTGGAACTGGACGAACTGAGTGAACTCGATGCCATGCACGCCGCCGGTTACCTGGCGCGGGTGGTCGGTATCGCCCATGCCCGGCAGATGGACCGGGCGACGCGCAAGGGCTGGATGTCGGTGCTGCAGGAAAACCGCTCCAGGCAATTGGATGCGCCGTCGTGGTTATGGACCAGCGTGGTGCAGTTGGTGGGCAGCCATGAGCAGGGCTACCTCAACCATTGCCGCCGGTATGCGCTGGAACACTGAGCTGGAATGCGGTGACGATCAATGTGGGAGGGGGCTTGCCTCCTCCCATATTTGGACTGTATTCAGGCCAGGTATTTGCGGAACCAACCCAGTGTCCTTTCCCACGCCAGATTCGCCGCGGCCTCGTCATAACGCGGTGTCGAATCGTTATGGAAACCATGGTTGGCGCCCTTGTAGATGTACGCTTCATAAGTCGTGCCGGCGGCCTTCAGGGCCTTTTCATACGCCGGCCACCCCTCGTTGATCCGCGTATCCAGCTCGCCGAAATGCAGCATGATCGGCGCCCTGATGCGCGGCACGTCCTTGGCTTCCGGCTGGCGCCCGTAGAACGACACCGCCGCGCCCAGTTCCGGGTACGCCACCGCCGCCGCATTGGTCACGCCGCCGCCATAGCAGAAGCCGGTGATGCCAACCTTGCCGGTGCTGCTGTCGTGGTGCATCAGCCATTCGATGGCGGCGAAGAAGTCGTTCATCAGCTTGGTCGGGTCGACTGTCTGTTGCAGCGCCACGCCTTTTTCATCGTTGCCGGGATAGCCGCCCACCGAGGTCAGGCCGTCCGGCGCGAGGGCGATAAACCCGGCTTTGGCCAGGCGCCGGGCGACGTCTTCGATGTAGGGGTTGAGGCCACGGTTTTCGTGGACCACCACCACTGCCGGCAGCTTGCCGGTGGCCTTGGCCGGGCGCACCAGGTAGCCACGCACGGTGCCGTTGCCCTTGGGCGAGGGGTAGGTGATGTAGTCGGCAACGATGTCCGGGTCGGTGAATTTCACCTGTTCGGCCAGGGCATAGTTGGGGCTCAGGGCCGCCAGCAGGGCCGAGGCGGTGAGGCCGCCAAAGGTGAACAGCGCCGCGCGGTCGAGAAATTCGCGGCGGTTGAGCTTGCCGTGGGCGTAGCCGTCGTAGAGTTCCAGCAGTTCGGGGGCAAAGTCTTTCGCGGTGAGACGAGTCATCGGTTCGGTCCTCGATTAGCGGTGCCAGTCAATGTAGACCAGGATCAGCTGTCACGGCCATGGGCGGCCGCAGCCAGTTCGCGGGTGTCGACGCGCACGAACAGCGAATCGCCGATGGCCGTGAGTACCTCGCCGGCGTACACCTCGCAGACCACGCGGCTTTTGCGGCCCACTTCGCCTTCGACCCGCGCACGCAAGGTGAGCGGAACGCCCATGGGAGTCGGCTTGATGAATTTGATCCCCAGGTTGCCGGTGACGCAGTCGATGCGCGGCAGGCTGCCGGGTTCGCGCTGTTCGGCACGGTAGTGGTAGGCCATGGCGGTCCAGTTGGAGTGGCAGTCCACCAGCATGGCGATCAGGCCGCCGTAGACCAGGTCGGGCCAGCCACTGTATTTTGCCTCGGGGTGATGTTCGGCGATGAGATGGACACCATCGGCATCCCAGCGGCTCTTGATATGCAAACCATGGGGGTTACTGCCGCCGCAGCCGTAGCAGATGCCTTCCGGCGCGGTGATGTCCTGTAGAGAAGGGGTGGGCATGCAGCGTCCTTATTGTTGTGAGCGACTAGTCTGTTTAGCAGGACAGGCACCTGATGGGAATACATCCATTTTTTGCGGAGCGTGGCATGAAGCGTCGAATTCTCCCGTTGGTCCTGGTCCTGGGTGCTATCGGCTGTGCCCAGGCGGCGGAGTACACCGACGTCAATCGCACCGCCAGCCAGATCAGTTTTACCTATAAGCAGTTGGGGCAGCGGGTGTATGGCACCTTCGGCGACTTCGAAGGCACGCTGAGCTTTGACACGCAAAAGCCCGAAAGCGGACATGCCTTGCTCAAGATCCAGCTGGCGAGTATCGATGCCGGCAGCCCCGATGCGAACGACGAGCTGCAACGGGCCTCGTGGTTCGATACCGCGACCTATCCGGTGGGCGTCTATGAGTCCACCGCTGTAAAGGCCCTGGGGGATAACCGCTTCAACATCAGCGGCAACCTGACGATCAAGGGCACCACGCGCCCGGTGGCGGTCAACGTGGTGCTCAAGGAGCTGGATGGCATCGGCGTGTTCGACGGTGAGTTCATCCTCAAGCGCGGCGACTTCAGGATCGGCGAAGGCGAATGGGCCGGCAACAGCGTGGTGTCCGACGACATCAACATCAAGTTCAAGATGGTCGCGCCCCAGCGTTAGCGCGCGAACCGCTTGGCCCCGGCCACGCAGCCGATCACCGCGACCGTCACCAGCAGCATGCCCAGGCTGACCTGTTCATGCAGCAAGCCCGCTGCCAGCGCCAGGCCGAAGAACGGTTGCAGCAGTTGCAACTGTCCGACGGCGGCGATGCCACCCTGGGCCAGGCCGCGATACCAGAACACAAAGCCGATCAGCATGCTGAACAGCGACACATAGCCCAGGCTCAGCCAGGCCGGCAGGCTGATACCGCTGACGCTCGACGGCGCCAGCACCAGGCTCAACGGCACCACCACCGGCAACGACACCACCAGCGCCCAGCAGATCACCTGCCAGCCGCCCAGGCTGCGCGACAGTTTGGCGCCTTCGGCATACCCCAGGCCGCACACCAGCACCGCCAGCAGCATCAGTACGTCACCCGCCGGTGCGGCGCTCAAGCCCTGGGCGAAGGCGTACCCCATCACCAGCGCACTGCCGAGGATCGAAAACAGCCAGAACACCGGGCGTGGACGCTCGCCGCCACGCAGTACAGCAAACACGGCGGTCGCCAGCGGTAGCAGGCCGATGAAGACGATGGAGTGCGCGGAGGTCACGTATTGCAGCGCCAGCGCGGTGAGTAACGGAAAGCCGATCACCACGCCGAGGGCGACGATTGCCAGGGGCATCCATTGCTGGCGCGCGGGGCGTTGCTCCTTGAACAGCCCCAGCAAGGCCAGCCCCAGCAGCGCGGCAATGGCGGCGCGGATCATGGTCAGGAACACCGGGTCGAATTCCATCACCGCCAGGCGCGTGGCCGGCAGCGAGCCGCTGAAGATCACCACGCCGATAAAACCGTTGATCCAGCCTTGGGTGCGGGTGTCCAGGTTGCTGAGGGGGGCTGTACGTTCCATATGGGTGTCCGAAAAGGATGAGTTGCGTGGCAGGCATCCTAGGGTTGAAGATAAAGACAATCAAAAAATTGTCATGGATACATCGCTATGCCCCGCGCCCGCTACAAGTCGTTGGTCGACAGCTTCGCCGAGGCCATTCGCTCAGGCAGCATGCCCCCCGGTACGCGACTGCCGACCCACCGCCAACTGGCCGCCGAACATGGCCTGGCGCTGGTCACCGCGAGCCGGGTGTACGCCGAGCTGGAGGCCATGGGCCTGGTCAGTGGCGAGACAGGCCGAGGCACCTTTGTGCGCGAAATCTCGCTGCCGCCGGGGCAGGGCAGCGGGCAGATGAGCGTGGCGGCGGGCATGCTCGATCTGAGTTTCAACTACCCGTCCTTGCCGGGCCAGGCCGACTTGCTGCGCACCGCATTGCGCCAGTTGGCGCTGTCCGGCGACCTTGAAGCGCTGCTGCGTTACCAGCCCCACGCCGGTCGCCTGCATGAGCGCGCCGCTGTCGCGCGGCACCTGTTGAGTCGAGGGCTGACGGTCGAGGCCGAACAGGTGCTGGTGGTCAGTGGCGCCCAGCACGGGTTGGCCGTGACCATGATGACCTTGCTCAAGCCCGGTGATGTGATCGCCGTCGACGCCTTGACGTATTCGGGGTTCAAGGTGCTGGCCGAGACCCTGCACCTGGAGATCGTCGCCATCCCGGTAACTGCCGACGGCCCGGACCTGGACTACCTGCACAGCCTGTGTCGCAAGCGCCCGGTGCGTGCCGTGTACAGCATGCCGACTTTGCATAACCCGTTGGGCTGGGTGCTGAGCCTGGCGCAGCGCGAGCAGTTGGTGGCGATTGCCCGTGAGCACAACCTGATGATCATCGAGGACGCGGCCTACGCGTTCCTGGCCGAGGACGCGCCGCTGCCCGTGGCCAGATTGGCGCCGGAGCGCACGGTCTATGTGGGCGGGCTGTCGAAAAGTGTCGCGACCGGCCTGCGCGTGGGGTTTATCGCTGCCCCGTCGGGTTGGGTCAAAGCACTGGAACGCACCATCATGGCCACCACCTGGAACGTGCCGGGGGTGATGAGTGCGATTGCGGTGGCCTGGCTCGAGGATGGCACCGTGGCGCAACTTGAAACCCACAAGCGCCAGGATGCGCGGGCGCGGCAAGCCTTGGCCGCGCAGGTGCTCAAGGGGGTGGCCTACACCAGCCACCCGTCATCGTATTTCTTGTGGCTGCCCCTGGCGGAAGAGGCCCGCGCCGATCAAGTCGCCATGACCTTGCAGCGCGACGGTATTTCCGTCTCCACCGCCGAGCCCTTCGCCGTCTCGGCCCACGTGCCCCATGCGTTGCGCCTGGCCTTGGGCTCGGTGGACATGCCGGCGCTGCGCGAGGCGTTGCTGAAGGTGCGCAAGGTGGTGCAGTGGTGAGCCCGATGGCCCACCGCTAGCCATCAGAATTTAAACGCCTGGCGCCCGATCAGCAGCCAGTGGCCTTTCTGTTTTTGCCAGATCTGGAAGTTCTCGATTTCGGTGGGCACTTCCTTGCCGCTGTTCACCGCCAGGGCGGAGAAGTGGTTGCGTACCAGGGCGGTATCGCCACTCAGGGTGATGGTCTGTTTCTGCATTTCCAGGGTCTTGAAGCCGCTGCGCCCGGTCTCGATATCGGCAATGAATTCTTGCTTGTTCTGGATCTTGCCGCTGGAGTGGCCGTAGGTGAGGTTCTCGGCGGTCAGGCTCTGGAGCTGCTTGAGGTCTTTATGCAGCATCGCCTGGGTGAGGTGGTCGACCGCTTGGGCGACGTCTTTGTCGGCGGCAGGGGCCGCGGCCACATAGCCGCTGAACAGGCACAGAAAACCGATCAGCACTTTGACGTTTTGCATGGGTGTTTCCTTATTGTTGTTGGGGAGGTGTACGGGCAACACGTTACTGAATCTGTTGTCGTACAACATTGCAATAGTCGAAGGGCTTTTGGAAAGTAAAATTTGGAATATTTGCGCAGAACCTTGCGTTGTATAGGGTGAGTGAAGTCTTCAATCTTGTACGATGTCTCATCACAGGTTAAAACTAGTCTCCCGTCTAACAATAAAATAACGGAGATACCCATGGATTTTCCCCCTTCGCCTGCCCGCTCCGAACACAGCCGCCGGGTCTTTCTCCAGCGATCCCTGGCGGTTTCCGCGTCGGTGGCGGTGCTGGGCAACCTGCCTCGCCTGGCAGACGCGGCCGAGCCCTTGAGCCAGCGTTATCCAGACCCCCTGATCAAGGTGCTCGACGACAGTTTCCTCGAGCTGCGCCTGTTCAATGCCAGCGTTGAGCGCCTGGCGACCGGCCTGCGCTGGGCCGAAGGACCGGTGTGGATCGGCGATGGCCGCTACCTGCTGCTCAGTGATATTCCCAACAACCGCATCGTGCGTTGGGATGAGGTGACCGACAGCCTGTCGGTGTACCGTGAAAACGCCAACTTCTCCAACGGCATGTGCCGCGATCGCCAGGGCCGCCTGCTGGTGTGCGAAGGTTCGACCACTTCTGGCGAGGGGCGGCGCATCACTCGCACCGAACATAACGGTAGCATCACGGTGCTGGCGGACAGCTTTGACGGCAAACCCTTCAACTCGCCCAACGACATCGTGTGCAAGCGCGATGGTTCGGTGTGGTTCAGCGACCCGCCATTCCAGACCGGCAACAACTACGAAGGCCACAAGATCACCCCCACCCAGCCCCATGGCGTGTATCGCATCGACGCTGACAGCGGCAAGGTTATGCGGGTGATCGACGACCTCAACGGTCCCAACGGCCTGTGCTTTTCGCCGGATGAAAAGACCCTCTACGTGGTGGAAGGGCGCGCCAAGCCCAACCGACTGATCTGGGCGATTGATGTCAAGGACGACGGCACCCTGGGCGAACGGCGCAAGCATATCGAAGGCCTCGAATACGCAGCGCTGGACGGCATCAAGTGCGACGAGAGCGGCAATCTCTGGTGTGGCTGGGGCGGCAATGGCGACCCCAAGGCCGACCTGGAAAAGCTCGACGGCGTGCGCGTGTTCAATTCCCAGGGCAAGGCCATCGGGCATATCTCGCTGCCGGAACGCTGCCCCAACCTGTGCTTTGGCGGCCGCGAAGGCAACCGCCTGTTCATGGCCGGCAGCCATTCGATCTACGCGTTGTTCGTCAATACGCGAGGGGCGGATTTCGCCTGATAGGCGCTGAAAAAAATCCACTGTCAGCGCCGGTTGGCCGGCGTTCACAGTGGCTATTTAGCGCTATGCTGCGTGCTCCTGAAACATCAGAGCGTTACGCAAATGGACTTTGATTGGCACAGCGCCCCTATCACCCGCAGCACGCCTGTCACTTCACACTACAAAAACACCCAGAACGTACGCCGTTTCATGCGTGAGCACTGCGGCGCGGGGTTCACGTTCGACCGGCCTTTCATGGCGTGGATTCGCAACGCAACACCCAAGACGATGGGCGACGTGGTGGATGAGTGGCAGCGTCGCAACGAGGACTCCCGAGCATGACACCGGATGAAAAATACCAAGCCGTGCAAAAACGCCTCGGCTATCAATTGGATGAATTCAAAGTCGGCGGCAACTACACGCCGCTGGTGCGCGACGGCAACCATCTGTACATCAGCGGGCAGATCCCGCGTGTCGGCGACACGGTCATGCTGCCGGGTAAGGTCGGTGACACCTTGACCCTGGCCCAGGCACAGATCGCCGCCGGCATCAGTGCATTGCGCTGCCTGGGCCTGCTCAAGCAGGCGCTCGGTTCGCTGGATCGGGTCAAGGCCATCCCGCGTATCACCGTGTATGTACGCAGCGCCGAGGACTTCGATCAGCAGAGTGAAGTGGCCAACGGCGCCTCGGACCTGTTGCACGAGATCCTCGGCGGTGCCGGGGTGCATTCGCGCACGTCGGTGGGGGTGATGCAACTGCCGAAGTCGGCGGCGGTGGAAATCGACATGGTCGCGGTCGCGCACGACTGATGGTCAGCCAAGGTCTGGTCGTCCTGCTCAACTACGGCCTGCACCTGGCGCCGGGTTTGCTGCTGTTTGGCCTGTGGTTCGGGTTGACGCCCAAGTCGTTGCCGGCCATGCGCATCCTGATTTTGCTCGCGGCGTTCGTGCTGATGCGCGATGTGATGACGCCCCTGGGCATGTGGGCGCTCAGTGACGACGTGCAAATCGCCTTCACCGCGAATGCCTTTGTATTGGCGGCGCTGGGTGGCCTGTCGGTGCTGCTGGCCGTAGTGTTGGTCCGGGTGGCGCCGGAGTTGTGGCGCCTGGTGGTATGGACCCGGGGCCACCGCGCCCTTGGCCTGGCGGTGGGGCTTGCGGTCGGTTGCCTGATCGGTGTGCCGTTGCGGCTCTATCAAGGAATAGAGCCGCACGCGATCCCCGGCTACTGGGTGTGGCTGCCGGGCATGGTGGTGTTGGCCTATGGCGCCAATGCGCTGGAGGAAGTGTTGTTTCGCGGGTTTTTGCAGGGCTACCTTGAACAGCAGGTGACACCGCTGCGAGCGGCGCTGATCAGTGGCGTGGCGTTTGCCGCCTGCCATGCCTTCCTGGCCTTGAGCGTGACTCAACTGGGCTGGCCGGTGTTGCTGTTTACCCTGATCGAAGGGCTGGCCTGCGCACTGGTGCGCATGCGTCATGGCGTGTTGGCGGCGACGGCCTGCCATGGCACGGCAATCCTGCTGATTGCGGTGCCCTATATGGCCTGACTTGAAATGCGCTCAGAACGGTGGGAGGGGGCTTGCTCCCGATTGCAGTGGGTCAGCCACCGATGCATCAACTGACACGCCCTCATCGGGAGCAAGCCCCCTCCCACATTTTTTACCGAGTACACCAGCCCCAACTCCAATTGGCTCCAAGGCCGAAAAAGCCAGAGTAAAAGCAGACCGAGATCTACCTGATATATGCAGTTCCAAATGTGGGAGGGGGCTTGCTCCCGATGGCAGTAGTTCAGCCACAGATGCATCAACTGACACTCCCTCATCGGGAGCAAGCCCCCTCCCACACTTAGCCGAGTACACCAGTGACAACTCCGGTCGGCTCGAAGACTGTAAAAGCCAGAGCAAAAGCAGACCGAGATCTACCTGATATATGCAGTTCCAAATGTGGGAGGGGGCTTGCTCCCGATGGCAGTGGGTCAGCCACCGATGCATCAACTGACACGCCCTCATCGGGAGCAAGCCCTCTCCCACAGTGAATCAGTTAGTTTGTCGCCAGCGGCGGCGTGCGCGGCGGGATCAGGCGTTTGCTGCCGGTGGCTTCATACGCCGCCGCAAACCGCAGCAATGCCGAATCATCGTAGGCGCGCCCGGCAAAGGTCAGCCCGACCGGCATGCCGATGTCCGCCATCACGCCCATGGGCACGGTAACGGTAGGCACGCCCAGGTGGCGGATGGCGAGGTTGCCGTTGGCCACCCACACACCGTTGCTCCAGGCAATGTCCGCACTGGCTTCGTTCACATCGGCATCCGCAGGGCCTACATCGGCCACGGTGGGGAACAGCACAGCGTCGAGGCCGAGCTTATCCATCCAGTCTTCCAGGTCGATCCGCCGGGTTTGCTCCAGGCCGCGCAGGCCATCGGGGACGGTGCTGATCTCGTTCCACGGGGTGATGCCACGCTCGGCCATGCGCACGTACTCGTCCATGCCGGCGGCCAGGTCGTCCTCACGGTTGGGCAGGGTGCCGGGGTCGTGGGGGAAGATTTTCGGCCCGTCCACATCGGCCAGGCGGTTCAGGGCCGGGTCGTTGTTGGCGCGCAGGAAATCATCGAAGGCCCAGGCCGACAGTTCCCACAGTTCATCGTGCAGGAATTCCCGGGACACCAGGCCACGGGTAAACACGGTTGGCGCGCCTGGGCGGTCGCCTTCGCAGTTGGACACCAGTGGGAAGTCGACCTCGATGACTTCGGCACCGGCGGCTTCCAGCGCCTGGCGTGCGTCTTTCCAGAGGTCGATCACGCTGGCACGGGTGTTTATCTTCTGCCCGGTGGGGCCGCCGATGCCGGGCTTTTCGCTGGTGCCGGCCTCGGGGTCGGCGTTGATGTACATGCGCGGCACGCCGAAGCGTTTGCCGGCCAGGGCTTCAGTGTTGACCGCCAGTTCAGCGTAAGACGCCGGGCGCACCGAGGCGACGCTGGGGATCGGCACCCACGGCTGCAGGCGCCACAGGTCGCCACGGGTGTCCGGGTCGTCGGCCACCACCACGTCGAGCACTTCCAGCAGGTCGGCCATGGTGCGGGCGTAGGGAACTACCACGTCCATGGTCGGGGTCAACGGCCAGTTGCCGCGCACCGAAATCACCCCACGGGACGGGGTGTAGGCGCACAGGCCATTGTTGGACGCCGGGCCACGGCCGCTGGACCAGGTTTCTTCCGCCAGGCCGAAGGCGGCAAAGCTGGCGGCGGTGGCGGTGCCGGCACCGTTGGACGAACCGGAGGCGAACGGCGCGGTGAGGTAGTCGGCGTTATACGGGCTTTCCGCGCGGCCATACACGCCGCGCTGCATGCCGCCATTGGCCATCGGCGGCATGTTGGTCTTGCCCAGGCAGATGGCGCCACCGGCGCGCAGGCGCTCGATGGTGAACGCATCGCGCTGGGCGACAAGGCTGGCAAAGGCCGGGCTGCCGGAGGCGGCCGTCAGCCCTTTGACCAGGTAGCTGTCCTTGGCGGTGTAGGGAATGCCATCCAATGGCCCCAAGGTTTCGCCCTTGGCCCGACGTGCATCGGAGGCTTGGGCTTCCTTGAGGGCGTCGGGGTTACGCACGACGACGGCGTTGAGGGCGGTAGCGGTCTGCGGGCCGTCGTAGGCATCGATCCGTGCGAGGTAAGCCTGCACCAGTTCAACGGCCGTGGTCTGGCCGGATTCGAGCGCCGCGCGCAATTGGGCAATGGAGACTTCGGTAACTTGCATGACGTTTTCTTCGCCGCCTTAAGTTGAGGTATGGCGGCAGTCTACGTACAGATATTTCACAAAACCAGTGCGGCATTTTCCCCATGGGCGGCACGCATCACCTGCCAGGTGGCGTCGTCTGCGGGAATCAGATGTTCGATACGCAGGGAGGCGAGGGTGATGTCCTGGGGCATGCCGAAGGTGGTGAAGGTGGACAGAAAGCTCAGCTCGCCCTGGCTGGTATGCACGCGGGTCAACACCAGCGGCGGCATTTCAGGCGGCGGCGTGGTGTGGGCGGGGGCGGGCAGGCTCGCCAGTAGAGCGGCCAGCACAGGGTTGTCCAGTGCCTCGCGGCTTGCCCGTTGCCAGGCCAGGGTGCGGATTTCTTCGGCGTTGACCAGGTGGTCGCCCAGGCCGCCGGGTTGCAGCAGGGTGGTCAGCAGGTTCAGGCCTTCCAGCGGCGGCGTGACCCCCACCAGTTCCAACAGCGCGCCGGTACTCGCATTCGCCGCCAGCACTTCCCAGTGGCTGCCCAGCAGGATCGCCGGGGCCGGGTTGTTGGCGTGCAGGACATGGCTGACCGCCTCGCGAATTGCGGCCATGGCCGGGGAGGCGAGCGGGGTAGCGGTATAGCGGGGCGCGAAGCCGGCGGCGAGGAATACGCGGTTGCACTGCTCCAGCGGTGTTTCCAGTGCGCTGAGCAGGTGATTCAACGTACCTGGGCTCGGCTTGGCGCGGCCGGTTTCGAGGCAACTGAGGTGGCGCTGGGACACGCCGGTGATCAGGGCCAGGTCAAGTTGGCTCAGACCAGCCTGTCGGCGTAGCTGGCGCAGATGTTCGCCGGCAGTAGCGGGGTTATCCATGGCGTGACTATGACCTCCGAGGTCATTGCGAGGGGGCAACCTTATCACTAGGGTGGGCTTCGATCACGTCAAGGAACAGACCATGCACAAACCTTATCTGGCCCTCGCCGCTCTGCTGGGTTTTTCGCTGTACACCCTGTTCACGCTGCTCACGGCCGAGCAATCGTTGCTGGCCTTCGGACGAGAGTTGATATCGCGCCCGGACACCGCGCAGGTCGTCATCGACCTGTACCTGATGGCCGTGCTGGCCTGTGTGTGGATGTACCGGGATGCACGGGCGCGGGGGCGGTCGCTGGCGTCGGTGCTGCCGTACTTCTTGCTGACGGCGGTGTTCTTGTCGGTGGGGCCGTTGCTGTATATCGTCGTCAATGGTGTTGTGCGACGCGCAGAACGTCAGGACTGACGGGTCTACTTGTGGCGAGGGAGCAAGCCCCCTCGCCACGATGAAGTTTATGGGTTGAGGAATGCCTGGTAGTTGTCCTTGGTGATCTGCTGATAAGGAATGGTCAGCTCGGCGTCATACGGCTGTTTCTTGACCATCTTCACCGCCAGGTCAATGGAGCCCACGGCCTGCCCCTTGTTGTCCTGATACGCCGTCACCAGCAACTGGCCTTTCTTCACTGCGTCCAAACCGGCCGCGCCGCCATCGCTGCCGGCCACCAGAATATCCTTGCCGGGCTGCATGCCGGCCTGGCTGATCGCCATGGCCGCGCCAATCGCCATTTCATCGGCATTCGCCGCCACGGCGTCGATTTTGCGCCCGGACACGATCCAGTTGTTCATCAGGTCAATTGCCTTGCTGCGCTGCCATTCGGCACTCTGCTCCTCGACGATCTTTATACCTGGATAGTCCTTGAGCACGTTCTTGACCCCCAGCGTACGGTTGTGGGTGGCGTTGTTGGACAGCAGCCCGAGCATGATCGCCAGGTTGCCTTTGCCGCCCATTTTCTCGGCCAGGTAGCGCATCTGGATTTCACCGGCCTTGATCTCATCCGAGCCGACATAGCCAACCCCTGGCGGTACTTCCTTGAACTCGGGGCGGCGGTTGACGTACACCAGCGGGATCCTGGCCTGTTGGGCATTGACCGTCATTTTCTGGGTGGCGGCGGTGTCTACGGCGTTGACGATAATTGCGTCCATGCCCTGGGCGGTGAAGTTCTGCACCTGGTTAAGCTGGCGCACCACGTCGCCCTGGGCGTCTTCGAATTGCAGGGTCACGCCGGGCAGTTCCCGGGCGTGGGCGGCCATGTAGTCACGCATTTGCGCGAGAAATACGTCGTCGACCTGGGCGATGCTCACGCCGATCCGTATATCGGCCAGCGCCCAGGGGGTGATGGCGAGGGTCAAGAGTGCCGCAAGGAGTTGCTTCTTCATGGTTGTGCTCCGTTGTTTTTGTTGTTGTTAAAACATCACGCCTGGCGCTTGGCCCGCAGTTGCGCCACGGCCGCGGCGAAGTCCTCATACGCCCAGCGTTCGTCGAGGGCCTGCAGCATGAGTTGCTGCCCGGTTTGCGGGGCCAGGCCCTGCAAGGGTGGGTCGGTGTCGAGGTTGGTGGGGAAGGCATAGCCGTCGGCGGTGCAGGCCACCACCGCTGCAATCGCCTGGGCATCCAGGGCCGTGTTGGCCAGCAGGACCGGGTACACCGCCAGCATCATGCGGTCGCGGTCGAGGGCTTCCATGGGCTTGCCGAAGGCCGAGGAGATTTGCAGCAGGTTGGCCATGCGCTGGTGGCCGGCCGTGCGGTTGGTGCCGGCGGCGTGGAAGAGCGCCGGGTTGAAAAACAGCAGGTCGCCCTTGTCCAGCGCCAGTTGCACGGCGTGCTGCTGGAAGTGCTCGATAAATTCGGGGCGCCGCCAGGCCAGGTAACCCAGGGCGTATTGCTGGGAAAACGGCAGCAACTGGGTGGGGCCGCTTTCCAGCGGCATCGCCGAGTGGGCCACTGCGCCCTGCAACGTCAGGTACTGGGACAGCACATGCAAGGGCAGGGGAAAGCGCTCCACCACCTCAGTGGTCTGGAAGCCCAGGTGATAGTCGCGGTGCGGCTGTTGCGCCTGGCCGCCGGGGTGCACCACGTTCACTTGCGCCGTTACCTGATAGCTCGGGCCCAGCCATGCCTCGGCGATCAGCCCCAGCAGCGGGTTGGCGTAATACTCCACAAAGGATTGCGGCGACTGTAGCGCGGCCTTCTGCAATGAATTCCAGATACGCCCGTTACTGCCGGCCTTGGCAAAATGGTCGGCGGCCACGCCTTGGGCGGCCTCCTGGGCAAAGATCGCCTCGAACACCTGGCTGTGGCGATCCACCACTTCCAGGTCCTCATAGGCGCGGCGCACCACCATCACGCCCGGTCCATCGCGAAACAAACGGTGCAGTTCATTCATCACCGTGTGGCGGTCGCTGTTGCGCAAGGTGCAGGCCTGATAGACCGGCACGTTGCCGAGCACTTCCGCAGCCAGGGGATAGTCCTCGGCACGCGCCTGTTGCGCGCAAATCCGCTTGAAATCCTCAATGCGTACATCCTGCAGTGTCACAAATGCCGACATTACTCACCTCCCAGGCTCAGGGCATTGAAGGGCTGCGGGCTGCCGCTGTCGGTGCAGCCGACCACGCCTTGCTCCAGGTCGATCACCGCGCCGGTCATCATCCCCGACTCGCGCGACAGCAGGAACGCCACGCTTTGCGCCACCTCTTCGGGCTTGAGCAGGCGGCCGAACGGCTGCGCGCGTTCCGCCTCAGCCAGCCAACCGTCCTGGGCGCCGTGGTACTGGCGCTGGATCTGATCCTCATGGGGCGTGTCCATCCAGCCGATGTTCAGGCCGTTGACGCGGATCCGGTTGCGCAGCGCACTGAACGCCACGTTCCTGGTCAGGATCGCCAGCGCACCTTTGGACGCCGCATACGCGCAAAGGAACGATTGACCACCATGCCCGGTGATGCTCTGGATGTTTACCACGGCGCCTTCCACGCCCTGGCTGATCATCAATTTCAACGCGTCCTGCATCAGGAAAAACGGCGCCCGCACATTCACCGCCATCAGCCGATCGAACAGCTGCGGCGAGGTGTCGACAATGGTGCCGCGGTCCGACATCCCGGCGCAGTTCACCAGGCCATGCAGGGTGCCGAAGTGGGTGCGCGCGGCCTCGATGATCGCGCGGCAATCCTCGACCTGTTCAAGGTCGGCCTCGACAAAAAACGCCTGGCAATCCAGCTGCGCCAACTGCCGCACCTGTTCTTCGCCCTGGGCGCGGCGCCGCCCGCAAATGATCAGCCCGGCGGCGCCGCGTCGCGCCAGGGTGTGGGCCACGGCGGCGCCCAGGCCCTGGGTGCTGCCGGTGACGACAAAATATTGGCCGTTGAACGTACTGGCGAGGTCGGCTTGAGGCATGGGGTTCTCCTGGATTGTTGTTGTTTTGATTGCCCGGCTCGACGCCGGACAAAACTGAGACTAGCATTGCAAAACCTCAGTAATACCCAAAAAAGACCTCATAAACACCTCAGGCGAAACCCATGCTCGAACGCGCCAAACACTTCTCCATCAAGCAACTCGCGACCCAGGCGGGCGTGAGCAAGGCCACGGTCGACCGCGTGCTGCATCAGCGCGGCAGCGTGCACGGCCAGACTCGCCGACGTATCGAGCAGGCGCTGGATGAACTGGAGTCCCAGGAGAAAAACGGCCTGGCGGTAGGGCGCACCTTCCATGTCGACGTGATCATGCACACCCCTCAGCGTTTCAGCGCCGCGGTGCAGGCGGCGATCACCGCGCAACTGGCCAGCCTGGCCCCGTTTCGCATCGCCCCGCGTTTTCACCTGTTCGAAGAAATCGAGCCCCAGGCCATGCACGATCAGTTGCTGCGCTGCCTCGACACCGGCAGCCAGGGCGTGGTGCTCAAGGCCGCCGACGAGCCGGCGGTGAACCAGGCCGTCAAGCACCTGATCGCGGCGGGCATCCCGGTGGTGACCCTGGTGACGGACCTGCCGCAAAGCGAACGCATCGGCTACGTCGGCATGGACAACCGCACCGCCGGTCAGACCGCCGCCTACCTGATGTCGCGTTGGCTGCCGGCGTTGCCCCAGGACGTGGCGGTGGTGATCGGCAGCGAGTTGTTCCGTGGCGAGGAGGAGCGCGAGATGGGCTTTCGCGCCTGGCTGCGCGGGCGAGCCCCCCACCTGCGGGTGCTGGACGTCAGCGGCGGCTATGGCGTGTACCCGCGCACCTTCGAGCGGGTCACCCAGGCGCTGCAACAGCATCCCGGCCTCAAGGCGGTGTACAGCGTCGGCGGCGGCAACCGTGCGATTGTCGACGCCTTCGCCGCCCTGGGTCGCCCGCTGGAGGTGTTTATCGGCCACGACCTCGACGAAGAAAACCGCCAACTGCTGCTGGACGAAAAAATCGCCGCGATCATCGACCACAACCTGCAGATCGATGCCCGCCACGTGTTCCTGCACATCCTGCACTACCACCGGTTGTGGAAGGCCGGCCCGATTGCGCCGTCACAGGTGCAGATCGTCACCCCGTTCAACCTGCCGGACTGAGCACTCCCCCAAACAACAAGATCAGGAGTTCAACCATGCTACGTATCGCTGTTCTAGGTGCCGGGCGCATCGCCAGGATCCACGCCGCCAATGTCGCCGCCCACCCGAATGCCACGCTGGTGCTGGTGGCCGATCCCTGGCGCGAAGGCGTCGATGCCCTCAGCCGCCAACTGGGCTGCGAGGCGGCCTACGATTGCGCCGCCGTCCTCACGCGCAAAGACATCGACGCCGTGGTTATCGGCACCCCTACCGACACCCATATCGACCTGCTGTTGGCGGCGGTCGCCGAGGGCAAGGCGGTACTCTGCGAGAAGCCCATCGACCTCGACATCGCCAAGGCCCGCAGCGCCGCCCAGGCCGTGGAGCGCCAGGGCGGCAAGGTGATGCTCGGCTTCAATCGCCGTTTCGACCCCGACATGCTGCGCCTGCGCCAGGCCCTGGATGCCGGCCAGATCGGCGCAGTGCGCCAAGTGATCATCACCAGTCGCGACCCAGGCCTGGCCCCGCGGGACTACCTGGAACACTCCGGTGGCATCCTGCGCGACATGACCATCCACGACTTCGACACCGCCCGCCACCTGCTCGGCGAAGAACCGGTGGAAGTCAGCGCCATCGCCAGCCGCCTGGTGGACCCGAGCCTGGAACAGATCGACGACTACGACAGCGTGATGGTCCTGCTGCGTACCGCCTCCGGCAAGCAATGCCATATCAACTGCTGCCGCCAGGCGGTATACGGTTACGACCAGCGCGTGGAAGTCTCCGGCGCCCTTGGCGTACTGCTCACCGACAACCATCGCCCCAGCACCCTGCGCCACTGGAGCGCCGACCACACCGAAGCGCTGGAACCGTTGCAGCATTTCTTCCTGGAGCGTTACGCCGATGCCTATCGCAATGAGCTGACCCGGTTTATCGATGCGCTGAACAACGGCCAGGCACTGCCCACCAGTGTGCGCGACGGGTTGTATGCGCTGCATCTGGCCGATTGTGCGTTGGAGTCGGTGAGGACGGGGAGGTGCGTGGCGGTCAGTTACGACCTGTAGGCCCCCGTCCGATCCACCAACCGAATGCTATCCCGTCCGCCACGCTTGGATTCATACAGCGTGGTATCTCCCTGTTCGATCAGCGCCGCCAGGCTGGCCGGCGGCTGGTCGAACAGGGTGGCGCCGATGCTCAGGGTCACCGGCGCGGGCGTGGCAAAGGTTTGTGCGGCCAGTTGCTGGAACTGCTCGCGCAGGCTGCTGCCCAGTTCGACGATCTGCTCGGTCGAGGCCGGGTTAAGCAGGATCACAAACTCATCACCGCCCAAACGTGCGGCCAGCGCGCCTCGGGGCACGACTGCGCGAATCATCTCGCTCAAGGCGATCAGCACACGGTCGCCGGCGGTATGGCCGTGGAGGTCGTTGACCGACTTGAAGTTGTCGATATCGATCAGCAGCAGTGCGCCCGGTTGTTGCGCCGACACCTGGGCCAGCAGGCGCGGCGCGCGCAGGTCGAGGGCGCGGCGATTGTAGAGGGCGGTGAGCGGGTCGCGGGCGGCGAGGCGGGCGATCTGCTGTTCGCGGCGGTAGCGTTCCGAGCCGGTCATCGACAGCGCAATCAGCATGATCGCCATGGCGCCTTCCACCAGGGACACCTGGATGATCTCGCCCTTGAACGCCGCAAGGTCGATCAAGGTGCCAGGGATCACCACCGACAGCGCCTTGGCCACGTAGAACATGCCGTGGACCAGCAGCACATAACGCAGTTGCACCGCGCCGATGCTCAATGATCGGCCGTGGGGCCGCAGCAGGAAACTGGCGCGCAGGGTCGGCAGCGCGACCAGCAGCGACTGCACGCCCAACATGGCTTTGGACCACGGCAGGTCGGTCGGGAGCATCAGCATGCCCAGCCACACGGCCAGCAGCAGCCACCACCGCGGCGACAGGCGTACCTGGGTAAAGCGCGCGACCCCGAGTAAGAACAGGCAGTGCGCGGCCACCAGCAAGCCGTTGGCAAACCAGATGCCGATGAGCAGGTAGCCATTGATGCGCAGCAGGGCCAAGGTGGAGCCGACGGTGATGGTGGCGAAACCGGCGCTCCAGAACAGCAGCGAAGGTTCGCGTACGCTGCGCCATTCTATGGCCAGGTACAGGGCAGCAGCGGCGGCCAGGGCAACGGTGAGTGCCAAAATCGTAGGAGGGTCGAGCGTCATTTCGTGCCGGGTCTGCCTGGGTGTGCGTTGAGGCTGGGGATTGTAAGCGCACACGCAGGTTTTTCAGAGCCCAAAGGATAATGGCATACAGCCATCCGATGATCGGCGGTCTAGACGCCTTTGGTCGACGGCAGCAGTATCGTCAGGATGCCCACCAGTGGCAGGAATGAGCACAGTGTGTAGACGTACTCGATGCCGTGGCTGTCGGCGAGCAGGCCGAGCAGCGCCGCGCCGATCCCGCTGAAGCCGAACATCAGGCCGAAAAAGATCCCGGCGATCATGCCGACATTGCCGGGCACCAGTTCCTGGGCAAACACCACGATGGCCGAGAACGCCGAGGCGAGGATGAAGCCGATCACCACGCTGAGCACGGCGGTCCAGAACAGGTCGACGTAGGGCAGGGCCAGGGTGAACGGCGCGGCACCGAGGATCGAGAACCAGATGACTTTCTTGCGCCCGATCCGGTCGCCGATCGGCCCGCCCGCGAAGGTGCCCACGGCCACTGCACCGAGGAACAGGAACAGGTACATCTGAGAACTCGATACCGACAGGTGGAATTTTTCAATCAGGTAGAACGTGAAGTAGCTGGTCAGGCTGGTCATGTAGAAGTATTTGGAGAACACCAGCACCGCCAGCACCACCAGGGCAAACGTCACGCGGCCTTTGGACAAGCCGTGGGTGGCTTTGCCGCCTTGCTTGAGCTTGAACAGGTTGAGGTGGTTGCGGTACCAGCGGCTCAAGCCGTACAGCACCAGGATCGCGAACACGGCAAACAGCCCGAACCAGGCGATGTTGCCCTGGCCGTAAGGAATGATGATCGCCGCCGCGAGCAACGGCCCCAACGCGCTGCCGGTGTTGCCGCCGACCTGGAAGGTCGATTGCGCCAGGCCATAGCGCCCGCCGGAGGCCAGGCGTGCGACGCGCGAGGTTTCCGGGTGGAAGGTCGATGAGCCGACACCCACCAGGGCTGCCGCCAGCAGGATCGCCGGGAAGCTGCCGACAAACGCCAGCATCAGGATGCCGACCAGGGTGCAGACCATGCCCGCCGGCAGCAGCCACGGCTTGGGATGCCGGTCGGTGTGGTAGCCGATCCAGGGTTGCAGCAGCGAGGCGGTCAGCTGGAACGTCAGGGTGATCAGGCCGACCTGGGTAAACGTCAGGCCGTAGTTGGCCTTGAGCATCGGGTAGATCGACGGTAATACGGCCTGGATCAGGTCATTGATCAGGTGCGCCAGGGCACAGGCGCCGAGGATACGCATGACTAACGGGCTTACTTGGGGCGGACTCGAGGTGGCGGCAGGTGATGCGGTCAGGGTCGACATGCAGGCATTCCATACAAGGCAGCGAAGAGGGGCAGCGAGTACTTGAGCAGGCTGCCCATTTCAATTTGTTTCAGAGCTTATGCTAGATTCGTCAGGAATGCCTGTCTCGCGTAATTCGGGAGGCAACCATCGTAAAAAGGGCGAAATGATCAAATCACTGGATAAATTTTTGCAGGAAATCGATGAGGGCGACTGGGCTGTCATCAGTTCGGCCACCGATTATCCGGAAAACTGGGTGATCCCCGACCACAGTCACGAAAAGCATCAATTACTCTACGCCACCGAAGGCGTGATGGTGGTGCATTCGGCGCACAACCAGTGGACGGTGCCGCCCAACCGCGGCTTCTGGATGCCCTGCGGGCACGTGCACTCCCTGCGCTGCGTGGGCGCCCTGAAAATGCGTAGCGTGTTCGTGCGCCCCGACAGTTTCCCCAACCTGCCGACCGAGACCAAGGCGGTGAGTATTTCGCCGCTGCTGAGCGAGCTGATCAAGGCCTCCGTGAGCTTGAAACCGCCCTATGCCGAAGACTCCCGCGATGCGCGGATCATGCACCTGATCCTCGACGAGCTGGCGCTGTTGCCGGCCTTGCCGCTGTCGCTGCCGCAACCCGCCGACCCGCGTATCCGGCAGATCTGCCTGGCGTGGCAGGAGGACCCGGGCGATGCCTCCACCGTGGCGGATTGGAGCGAGCGCCTGGCCCTCGACCAGAAAACCATCCAGCGCCTGTTCCGCAAGTACACCGGCATGACCTTCGGCCAATGGCGCCAGCAGGCGCGGCTGCTGCTGGCATTAGAGCGTATCGCGGTGGGGCAGAAGATTATCGACGTGGCCCTGGAGCTGGGCTACGAAAGCCCGAGTGCGTTTACCAGCATGTTCAAGAAACAGTTTGGCAAGACCCCGAGTCATTTTTTCCGCTGACGTCGGCGCAGTAGTCGTCCAGCAAGCCGTTGAATGCGTCGATATCCAGCGGTCGGCTGAGGAAGTAGCCCTGGCCTTCTTCACACGCCACGCTTTTGAGCATGGCCAGGTGCTCAGCGGTTTCGATGCCTTCGGCCGTGACCGTCAGGGCAAGGGCACGGCCCAAGCCGACAATGGCTTGGATAATCGCCTTGTCATCCTCGCTTTCCTCCAGTCGGGTGAGGAAGCTGCGGTCGATTTTCAGACCATCGAACGGGAACGCCCGCAGGTAGCTGAGGGACGAATAGCCGGTGCCGAAGTCATCCATGGCAATGCGGATGCCCAGTTGCTTGAGTGTGCGCATCACCTCAAGTGCGCCGACGGCGTCCTCGAGCATGACGCTTTCGGTCATTTCCACCTCAAGGCGCGCAGGGTCGATACCCGAGGCGTCCAGGGCGTGGCGCACGCGCTCCACCAGGTTGCCGCGCTTGAACTCGGTGGGTGACAGGTTCACCGAGACGAACAGCGTGTCGGGCCACTGCGCCGCGCACGCACACGCGGTGGCCAGTACCCAGTCACTCAGCGCCAGGATCAGCCCCGATTCTTCGGCAATCGGAATAAAGGTGTCCGGGGCGATCAGCCCGCGTACCGGGTGCTGCCAGCGCACCAGGGCTTCGGCCCCGACCATCTGCCCATCGGCGATGCGATAGCGCGGCTGGAAGTGCAGGCGCAGTTCGGCGTGCTTGATCGCAAAGCGCAGATCGCTCTCCAGGCGCCGCCGCTCGATGATCCGCGTATTCATGTCCCCGGAGTAAAAGCGCCAGGTATTGCGCCCGGCGGCCTTGGCCTCATACAGCGCGATATCGGCGTAGCGCAGCAGTTCGGTGGCATCGCGGGCATCGGTGGGCGCCAGGGCAATGCCGATACTGGCACTGATAAACACCTCTTGTTCGTCGATTTTGATCGCCTGCTCGATGGACTCGATCAAGCGCAGGCACAGGCTTTCGACTTCATCCTGGCTGCCGGCGTCGCTGAGGATCAGCACAAACTCATCGCCGCCGACGCGAGCCACCAGGTCACCATGGCGCACGCAAGCAGCCAGGCGGGCGGACACTTGATTGAGCACCCGGTCACCGGCGGCGTGGCCGAGCAGGTCATTGACCGGCTTGAAGCGGTCCAGGTCGAGGCTGAGCATCACCAGCGGCTGCTCGGCGCTGGGCAGGGCCTTGAGTTTGCCGTCCAGGAATGCCTGCAGGCGCGTGCGGTTGGGCAGCCCGGTCAGGGCGTCGTGTTGAGACAGGTACTCGATGCGCCGACGTGCTTCGACTTCTTCGGTGACGTCGGTGGCCGTCCCGCGAAACCCGCCACAGGGCATTTCCCGGGCCGACAGCCGGGTTGTGCGCTCCTGTCCCTGGGCATCGATATAGCGGCATTGCACACTGATGTCCACGCGCCGGCCCGGAGTGCTCAGCCACTGCGACAGCAGGTCGGCCTCGGTGTCCAGCAGGTCGCTCATGGCCGCCCCGAGCCAGGCTTGCCGGGTCAGGCCGGTGACGCTTTCGAAACGCTCCGACAGGTAGGTAAAACGCCAGCCCACATCGATTTCCCAGACCCAGTCCGAGCTGGCCTCCACCACGTCACGAAAGCGCGCCTCGCTGGTGGCCAGGGCGGCCTGGCTGTCCAGCAGGGAGGTGTGACTGGCATCCAGGGCGAGGGCGGTGGCGGTGGCGCGACGCAGAATGACCCAGGTCATCAGGCACACCAGCAGCGCGGCCAACCCCAGCAGCGGCAAGCCTACGCTCATCAAGCGCAGGCCGGGTCGCGCAGGTTCCCAATGCAGGCTGCCAGCGGCGCCGTTATCGCCAAGGGGGAAAACCAGGGTCTGGCCGATGTCATCGGGCGTGGCCACATGCAGCTTGCCCACGCCGAAGTCATCGCCGATCGCACTCAGCTTGGCGCTGTTGAGAACGTCGACGAAGATCAATACCGAGGCCGGCCGGCCATCGGGCTCTACCGTGGGATCGGTGCCGGGCGTGATCGCGGCGGCGGCCACCAGTGCCGGGCTGCCGCGTACATTGATGAACGCCGTGACCGGTGTTTCGTTTTCAGCCCCGGCACGCGCCTGCTCGATAATTTCGGTCAGGGGCTGGTCGAGCCACTGCGAGAGCTCGACGCTTTGCAGCGCGCCCTTGATCACCGAGTAGACCGTGCGATTGTCGTTATCGACCACGAACAGGCCTTGGAAACCGAAGTCCTGATACAGCGTGGCGCCGACGTTGCCGCGCGCGTAGGCCCAGTCGCTGTCCACGGTCATGTGCAGGTGCTTGTAGGCATCGCTCCAGAAGGCGTAGTCCTTGACGGTCACCCGCAGGGACTTCTCCAGGGATTGCACGGCTTTACGCGTATAAAACGCGCTTTCCTGCTGTTCGGAGTGATCCAGTTCGTGCGCGAGGTAAACCAGGGAGTAGGCGGCGGCGGCAAAGACCAGGGCCAGCAACGCCACGAAATTGAACAGCGACGTGCGCGCCAGCGACAGGCTGCTGCGGTCGGACAAGGTGCGGACGATAGGGGCGAGAGAGTTCGGCATGGTTTCCCGCAGGACGTCGCTGCAAGTCATTGGTATGACGGGTTATCGGCGGTGCGGGTAAAAAACTTAGCGCTTCGGTGTTGGCGGGCGTTGAAGCGCGGTGCGCCCTCGGGATGGCGGCTTCACCGGCAGGCTGTCGCCGTATTCAGCCCACCACGCCATCAGCGCCTGCAGGGTCGGCGCGAGCGCGCGGGCTTTGGCGGTTATTTCATATTCGACCCGGGGCGGTACTTCGGCGAACACCGTGCGGGTCACCAGGCCATCGTCTTCCAGCTCGCGAAGTTGGGCCGTGAGCATATGTTGGGTAATGCCGCCGATGGTCTTGCGCAGCTCGCCGAACCGATAGACCCGCTGGTTCAACAGCCACATGATTTCCAGTTTCCACTTGCCGCTGAGCAGTGAAAATGCACGCCGCATTTCTTCATGCATATTCAGCTTTTCAACGCTTTTAGTCTGGTTTTCCATACTGACTGCCACTTTTTCATCCTACTTGTGCGAATTCATCTCCGCGGGGATCTTAGCTGAAATTCATCCCTCACAGACTGGAGAAAACACATGTCCCGACTCAACGCAAAAGTCGCCATTGTCACCGGTGCCGGACGTGGTATCGGCCGCGCCACGGCCAAGCTGTTCGCGGCCCAGGGCGCCAAGGTCGCCGTGGTGTCGCGCACCCCGGAAAACGTCGCGCGCGTGGTGGCCGATATCCAGGCCGCAGGCGGCACGGCGCTCGGCGTGGTGTGCGACCTGGCTGATGCGGCGCAGGTCAGCGCAGCGGTGGCGAACGTCGTCGCCACCTATGGCGGCATCGACATTCTGGTCAATAACGCATTCGACCCGTCCGTGGTGTTTTCCTCGGTGCTCGAGTTGCCGGTCGAACAACTGCAACGCAACCTGGACATGGGCCCGATCGCCTACCTGCGCACCATGCAAGCCTGCTACCCGTACCTCAAGGCCAGCGGCGCAGGGCGGGTGATCAACTTCGGTTCGCTGGCCGGCATCATCGGCATGCAAGGCTACGCGCCCTACAACATGGCCAAGGAAGCGGTGCGCGCGCTGACCCGCTCGGCCGCGCGGGAATGGGGCGTGGATAACATCACCGTCAATAACCTGCTGCCGGTGGCCGATACCTGGGGTGATAGTTATGACGCGCCGGCACCCTCCAATGTGCTCGGGCGTTATGGCTCGCCGGAAGACGACATCGCGCCGGTGGCGCTGTTCCTGGCCAGCCAGGATGCGCAGTTCATCACCGGCTACAGCCTGACACCGGATGGCGGGCAGATCATCGACAGTGCGCGTTGACTGACCCGCGCAGCGGCCCAGGCGAGTAGCGCTGCGATGCACAGGAGCGCGGCGCTCAATGCAAACGTCACCTGGTAGCCGCACAGGTCAAACACCACACCGCCCAGCGTTGCCCCGGCAGCGATTGCCAGTTGGATGATGGCAACCATTAAGCCGCCCCCTGCCTCGGCATCGTCAGGCAGGGTTTTTGCCAGCCAGGTCCACCAGCCCACCGGCGCGGCGGTGGCTACCAGGCCCCACACACCGAGGAGCGCGGCGGTAATAACGGGCGAACTGCCGAATGCGACCAATGCCAGGGCGATCACCGCCATCAATACGGGAATGGCGATCAGCGTGGGGTACAGGCCGTTCTTCAGGACACGCTCGATCAGCAGCGTGCCGGCCAAACCGGCCAGGCCGAGCACCAGCAGCATCAACGACAGCAGCGATACTCCCACCTGGGTAACACCTTCCAGAAACGGCCGCAGGTAGGTGAACAGCATGAACTGGCCCATGAAAAACACGCTGACGGCCAGCATGCCCAGGGCCACCGGGGCGCGCTTGATCAAGCGCAACAGGTGGCCGTTGCCGGCCTGGCGACGGGGTTTGATCGATGGCAGGCTCAGCAGCAGCCACAGCACCGCAACCACGGCCACCGGCACCACGCAGAAAAACGCGCCACGCCAGCCGATCAAACCACCGAGGAAACTGCCCAACGGTGCTGCGATCACGGTTGCCAGTGCGTTACCGCCATTGACGATGGCCAAGGCGCGCGGCACCTGGCCCTCGGGCACCAGGCCCATGGCAGTGGCTGCCGACAGTGACCAGAAACCGCCGATGGCCACGCCGATCAGGGCGCGGCCCAGCATGAAGATCAGGTAGTTCGGCGCGAACGCTACCACGCTGCCGGACACGATCATCAGCAAGGTCAGCGCGACCAGCAGGCGCTTGCGATCCATGCGCGCCGCCACTCGGGCGATCACCAGGCTGGTGAGCAAGGCAAACAGGCCTGACACCGAAATACCCTGGCCGGCCTGGCCTTGGCTGATGCCCAGGTCGGCGGCCAGCGGGGTCAACAGGCTCACCGGCATGAACTCCGAGGCCACCAGGGCAAAGGCCGCCAGGGACAGGGCGAAGACTGCGCCCCAGCGGGGCGTGTGAGGGTTTATCGAGATCACTTCAAGTGACTTTTGAAGAAGCTGGTGAGCTTGGCGAAGGGGATCAGGTTGACCCGGTCGTAGAGGTCCACATGGCCGGCGTTGGGGATGATCACCAGCTCCTTGGGCTCGGCGGCACGGTGGTAGGCGTCTTCGCTGAACTCGCGGGAGTGGGCATCGGCACCGGCAATCAACAGCAACGGGCGAGGGGAAATGGTCTCGATATCGTTGAACGGATAGAAGTTCATGAACTTCACGTTGCTGGTCAGCGTCGGCATGGTGGTGGTCTGCGGCGACGCGCCGGCCGGTGTGACTTCACCGCGCGGTGTGCGGTAGAAATCGAAAAACTCATCGCCAATCGGGTTGCCGCTCCGCTTGAGCGGCGTGCCGCTGGTGTAGAGGGTCTCGCCGCCCTGGAATTCCACGTAACGCTGGTTGGCCGCCTGCACCAGCACCTGCCGGCGCTGTTCCGCTGTCATGCCGTGCTTGAGGCCGTTGCGGTTGGCGGCGCCCATGTCGTACATGCTGACCGTGGCAATGGCCTTGAGGCGTGGGTCGATCTTTGCCGCCGCGATGGCAAAGCTGCCGCTGCCGCAGATGCCGATCACGCCGATGCGCTCACGATCGACCAGCGGCCGGGTACCGAGGAAGTCTACGGCGGCGCTGAAGTCTTCGGCGTAGAGGTCGGGCAGCACCGCATTGCGTGGTGTGCCTGCGCTTTCGCCCCAGAACGACAGGTCCAGCGACAAGGTGACAAAGCCCTGTTCGGCCATTTTGGTGGCGTAGAGGTTGGCGCTCTGTTCCTTGACGGCGCCCATCGGGTGGCCGACGATCAGCGCGGCATTTTTCGAGGCCGGGGCGAGCTGTTTGGGCACGAACAGGTTGCCCGCCACCGGCATGCCGTATTGATTGTTGAAGGTGACTTTTTCGACGGTCACCTTGTCGCTTGTGTAGAAGTTGTTTGCACCGTTGGACATGTCGGCTCCCAGAGAAGAGAACGAAATCACCAGCAGACTCAGGGTGAGCAAGAGGCTTTTCATGGATGGATCCTTGAGAAGGGGGTCGGCACATTTTCCCGGCGTGGCTGAGGGTTCTGTAGTGCGTTCCACTGGATTACTTGCCTGATCCTCTGAGTCTGGCGGGTTGCCGGGGACGCCAGCGGGCCGGTCGGGGTAAAGTCCAACGATCAGAGCAAAGGGCCCTTTATGAAGATCAATCAAACGCCCCTGGACGTGCTGGTCCGCGTGATCGGCTCAAGGGTCTGCGTACCCGGCGACTACCCCACGGCCATCCCCGGCCTGGGCTTTTATCGGCGTGAGCAGCCCGCGACACCCGTGGTGTGCATGGTCGAGCCGAGCATCGTGCTGGTTGCCCAGGGTGAGAAGCGGCTGTGGGTCGGCGGCGAGGGGTACCCGTATGACACGGCACGATTTCTGCTCACGTCGCTGGATATACCGGCCAACTCCGAAGTGCTGGTCGCCAGCCCGACCCGCCCGTGCCTGGGCCTGACTTTCAAGCTCGACCTGCGCATCCTGGCCGAGCTGATCGCCCAGGGGGAGTTGCCGCCAACGCGTGAGCGGGCGGTGATGAAAGGCGTGGGGATTGGTGTGGTGACCGGCGCCATGCTTGCCTCCTTTGCGCGCCTGGTTGAATTGCTTGATGAGCCCGAAGCGATACCGGTGCTCGCGCCCTTGATCCAGCGCGAGATTCACTTCCGGCTATTGCAGAGCGACCAGGCCGGCCGACTGCGCCAGATCTGCTCCGTGGACGGGCAGGGTTATCGGATTGCGCGGGCGATCGATTGGCTCAAGCTCAATTACGACGTGCCGCTGCGCGTGGACGAACTGGCCGCGCGCGTGCAGATGAGCGCGGCGACGTTTCACCATCACTTTCGCCAACTGACGGCCATGAGCCCGCTGCAGTATCAGAAATGGCTGCGCCTCAACGAAGCGCGGCGTTTGATGTTGAACGAGCATCGGGACGTATCCAGCGCGGCGTTCAAGGTCGGCTATGAAAGCCCGTCGCAGTTCAGCCGCGAGTACAGCCGGCTGTTTGGTGTGCCGCCCAAGCGCGATATGGCCGTGCTGCGCGGCAAAGCGGCGGTCAGCGATCCGCTGGCGTCAAGTTAGCGTAGAAGATGCAGCCGATCAGCCGCGCAAACAGGCTGAGGGTTTCCGGCAGGTTGGGGTCGTCAAACAGCATCGCCCGGGAATCCAGCGCACACAGTGCACCGAACAGCCGGCCATCCGGGAGGAAGATCGGCGCGCCGGCATAGCTCTCGATGGCGTATTGCTTGACCACCGGGCGTGCGGCAAAGCGGCCATTGGCGCTGACCTGCGGGATGAACAGGGTCTGTGGGTTGATGCAGAACTCGCTGCACAGGGTGGTTTCCAGGTCGAGCACGTCATCGGCATGAATGCCCATGTCGAAGGGGTCGTGCGCTGAACAGACAATCCATTCCAGGTCAGTGAACTTGGCGATGCCGGCAAAGCGCATGCCCGTCAGGCGGGTGACCAATTGCAGGATGCTGGTGGTGGCTTCGATTTCGGCGATGGCAGCGCGTTCGTCGGCGCTGAGTAACGCGTGTGCGGCGGTGCAGCTTGGAAGCATGGTTGAACACTCCACTGGCGTGGCGGCCCTTGCCACCACGCTTGGTCAGGTCTTAGTTGATACGCGGATGCTGCTGCACCAGGTTCTGGCGCTTGGCTTCCAGTTCGGCAATCTCGGCGTCAATGTCTTCGATTTTCTGCTCGATATTGTCGTGATGCTCCTGCAGCAACTCCTTGGCTTCTTCCATGTCCGACGCAGCCGGTGCTGCGCCGCGCAGGGGTTTGTTGGCGGTTTCCTTCATGGTCAGGCCGGTGATCAGGCCGACCACCGCAAACACCATCAGGTAGTAGGCGGGCATGTACAGGTCGTTGGTGCTTTCAACCAGCCAGGCCACCGCGGTAGGCGTGACGCCGGCGATCAATACCGAGACGTTGAACGCACTGGCCAACGCGCTGTAGCGCAGGTGCGTGGGGAACATCGCCGGCAGCGTGGACGCCATGACGCCGATGAAGAAGTTAAGCACGATGGCCAGGATCAGCAAGCCGGCGAAGATCAGGCCGGTCTTGCCGCTGGTGATCAGCATGAAGGCCGGAATGGCCAGGAACAGCAGGCCGATGCTGCCGGCGATGATGAAGGGCTTGCGGCCGATCTTGTCGCTGACAAAACCGATGAACGGCTGCACGAACAGCATGCCGACCATGATTGCGATGATGATCAGCACACCGCTGTTTTCGGAGTAGTGCAGGTTATGGGACAGGTAGCTCGGCATGTACGTGAGCAGCATGTAGTACGTCACGTTGGTGGCCGCGACAATGCCGATGCAGGTCAGCAGGCTGCGCCAGTGCTTGGTGGCGATCTCCTTGAACGACACTTTCGGGCCATGGGTCAGGCCTTCGCGGTCACCCTGTTCGAGCTTGTCGACATGCTGTTGGAACGCCGGGGTTTCTTCCAACGCATGGCGCAGGTACAGGCCGATCATGCCCAGGGGCAGGGCCAGGAAGAACGGCAGGCGCCAGCCCCAGGCCTCGAAGTCGGCTTCGCCCAGCACGCTGGAGATCAGCACCACGACGCCGGCACCGAGGACGAAACCGGCGATGGAGCCGAAGTCCAGCCAACTGCCGAGGAAGCCGCGCTTGCGGTCCGGCGCATATTCGGCGACGAAGATCGAGGCGCCGGTGTATTCACCGCCCACCGAGAAGCCCTGGGCCATTTTGCACAGCAGCAGCAGGATCGGCGCCCAGATGCCGATGGAGGCGTACCCGGGGATCAGGCCGATGGCGAAGGTGCTCAGCGACATGATCACAATGGTCGCGGCGAGGACTTTCTGGCGTCCGTATTTATCGCCCAGCGCGCCGAAGAACAGGCCGCCCAGGGGACGAATCAGGAACGGCACGGAGAACGTCGCCAGTGCCGCGATCATTTGTACGCTAGGGGAGGCGTCGGGGAAGAACACCTTGCCCAATACATAGGCGACAAACCCGTAGACACCAAAGTCGAACCACTCCATGGCGTTACCCAGTGCGGCGGCAGTGATCGCCTTGCGCATCTTGGCGTCGTCAACAATGGTGATGTCTTTCAAACCGATGGGCTTGACGCTTTTCTTACGTAATTTCATGCGGACCACTCTAAAACAGAACAGGGGAGGTGCCATCGTTGCGATGGCACCGCTCTGTCAGTTCAGATACAAGCGGACATGAAATAATTCACCGCTATTTGCGTTTTTTTGCCTGGGGCGCAATTTGCGTGCAATTGCCTGGGTTTTCGGGGTGAGCACCTACCCTGGGGCGATCCGGCATTCTGTGGTGAGCGGGCTTGCCACAAGAAGCCCGCTCGCCGTGGTCATGTGCGCTTGTCGTCCTACAACCTAGCTGCGCCTGGCACTTTTTACACCCGCGAGATAGCCCGCAAAAGCCGTAATCTTTCAGATTGACAGCGGGTAGGTAGCCCGATATAAAAGCCACAGTTGTACGACGACATATGACGTTACATATGTCCTACCTAACAAAAATAAAAAGTGATGCCATGAACTTGATCGAGCCCATCAACGCCCAGCGCGTTGGCCAAGCTGTAGGCAACTATCGCTGGACCATCTGCGCGATGTTGTTTTTCGCGACCACCGTCAACTACCTCGACCGCCAGGTGCTCAGCCTGCTCGCGCCGCAGTTGTCGACGCAATTTGGCTGGAGCAACACCGATTACGCCAATATCGCGGCGGTGTTCCAGTTTGTGTATGCGATCTCCATGCTGTTTGCCGGGCGGTTCGTCGACAAGATCGGCACCAAGGCCGCCTACGTGATCGCGATTGCGATCTGGTCCACCGGCGCCATCATGCATGCGTTCTCGGTGCCGATGGGCGAGGGCATCGCCGCGGTCAGCGGTGCGCTCGGCCTGGCAGTGATCCCCGTGTCCATCGCCGGCTTCATGCTGTCCCGGGCGGTGCTGGCTATCGGCGAGGCGGGTAACTTCCCGATTGCGATCAAGGCCACCGCCGAATATTTCCCCAAGAAAGAACGCTCGCTGGCCACCGGGATCTTCAACTCCGGCGCCAACGTCGGCGCGATCCTGGCGCCGATCTGTGTGCCGCTGATCGCCGGGATGTGGGGCTGGGAAGCGGCCTTTATGGTCATCGGCATGCTGGGCTTTGTGTGGGTGGCGGTATGGGCGGCGGTGTATGAGAAGCCGGAGCAGCAAAAACGCCTGTCGGCCGAAGAGCTGGCCTATATCCGCAGCGACCAGGCGCAGCAGCCCTCTATCCCGCCGGTTGCAGGCGCGGTACAGAAAAAAGTCTCGTGGTTCAAGTTGCTCACCTACCGCCAGACGTGGGCGTTTGCCTTCGGCAAATTCATGACCGATGGCGTGTGGTGGTTCTTCCTGTTCTGGCTGCCCACCTACCTGTCGGCGCAATACGGCATGAAAGGCGCCGATATCGTCATGCCGCTGGCCGTGCTGTACAGCATGACCATGGTCGGCAGCATCGGCGGCGGCTGGTTCCCCAGCTACTTCATGGCCCGTGGCGATGCCCCCTACGACGGCCGCATGAAAGCCATGCTGGTGATCGCGCTGTTCCCGTTGGTGGTGTTGCTGGCGCAACCGTTGGGCTACATCAGCTTCTGGGTCCCGGTATTGCTGATCGGCGTCGGCGCCTCGGCGCACCAGGCGTGGTCGTGCAACATCTTCACCACCGTGTCCGACATGTTCCCGCAGAAAACCGTGGCCTCGGTGGTCGGCATCGGCGGCATGGCCGGCGGCATCGGCGGTGTGGTGATGACCAAGATCGGCGGCTGGGTGTTCGACTACTACAAGTCCATCAATGACATCCACACCGGCTACATGATCATGTTCGCGATCTGTGCGCTGGCGTACCTGGTGGCCTGGAGCGTGATGAAGACCCTGGTGCCGCGCCATAAGGAAATCACTGACCTGTAATACCTCGTGGCCGCCGCGCTGTCGCGCAGCAAACTGGTACCTCTGTGGCGA
>NZ_CVTH01000090.1:108817-115220 GCF_900005955.1 Pseudomonas sp. 8 R 14
TCGCCACAGGTCCGTCGAATCACCCATAACGTTGTGTCGAGACCCATTCCTTCAAGCGCCTTTTCTACAACGCGCGCGCCCAGGTCTGGCTGACCAGTTGCTTGCCGAAACTCAAGGTGGGCTCCTCTTCCACCAACTCGAAACCGGCTTTCTGGTAGAGCTTGCGCGCATCGGTCAAGGCGCTCATGGTCCACAACATCATGCGGGTGTAGCCGACATCGCGGGCAAAGCGCAGGCATTCGTCCACCAGGCGCTGGCCGATGCCCAGGCCCCGCGCACTCGCATCCACGTAGAGCATGCGCAGCTTGGCGGTTGTCTCGTCATGGCGCACGACGAACACCGAGCCGACCACCTCGCCCTCCTTCTCCGCGATCCAGCAGCGCTCCCGCGCCGGGTCGAACTCGCGCAGGTACTTGGCGACGATCTCCGCCACCAGCGCTTCAAACTCCCAGTTCCAGTGGTATTCGCGGGCATACAGCGCCGCTTGCTGCTGCACCACCAGGCCCATATCCCCTGGCCGTGGATCACGCAGCAGGTAGCTCGACGGGCGGTCTTGCAGCAGGGCCTGGATACGTTGCATGGCGTCGGTCAATTGCTGCTGCCGGGGTTCGGGCAGGCTCTCGAGCAGGGCGATGACTTCATCCTGGGTCTGCTGTTCCAGGGGCGCCAGGACCGCGCGGCCGAGATCGGTGAGGTGCAATTGCACCGCGCGCGCATCGGTGGCGCAGCGGACTTTCTGGATCAGGCCGTTTTTCTCGAAACCACTGGTCAGGCGGCTCAGGTAACCCGCGTCGAGGCTGAGCATCTGGCAGAGGTCGGCGCTGGTGAGGTCGCCACGGGAGGACAGCTCGTACATCACCCGAATTTCAGTCAGGGAATAGTCGCTGTGCAACAGGTGTTCCTGCAGCACGCCGATCTGGTGGGTGTAGAAGCGATTGAAGCCGCGCACGATGCCGGCGCGTTCCACAAGCAGGGGAGTGGACATGGCGGATACTCGAATGGTTGCCTTAGTCAATTATATTGTTGCTTCAGGCAAGCATGTCAACGGCTATGATCGCCGGTCATGGTCATCCCAGGCTTGGCCGTCGCCTGTGGGCTCGTCAATATGATTCGAATCGCCATGGCCACGCCGATCAGCACCGCAACCAGTCCCACGGCTTCCATGAGTGTGGGCCAGCGCCCGTGAAACCCCAGGCCGAGCAGGGTGGCGAAGAGGGATTCGAGGGCGATCAATTGGCCGCTCAGTACCATCGGCAGGCGTCGGGTCGCGGCGTTCCAGGCCCAGGCGCCGACCATGGTGGACATCACCGCGATCACCAGGCTCCAGGCATAGAGCGGGCCAGCCTGGGAAAGGCCGAAGCCGAGCATCGGCAGCTTGAACATGCCAAGCCCATGGATGAACGGTAGCAGGCACAGGGTGGCGACACCGCTGCCCACCATCATGAGTGCGGTCCAGAGACCGGTTGCCTGCGCCGCAAGGTGTGTCAGTTGCCTTTGGTTGATCACGCTGAACCACAACCAGAGAGCAACTGCACTCAGGGAAAAAAACAGCCCTGCCCACCAGGCGCTTGTGTCCAATGAAGGTTGATGAAAGCTGCTGATGTTCGACAGCAAGAGGCCCACCGTCAGGCATGACAAAGGGGTTGCCAGGCGGCGCCACGGGACTGTCCTCGTGCTGGCGTTACCCACCAGGGCCAACAACACCGGCACCGTGCCGATAAACGCCGGGGTCATGACCGGCCCGCCGAACATCACGCCGGCGGCGATGCACACGCCGTAGCCCAGGCACCCCAACGCCCCGAGTGCTGCGGCGAGGCATCCCTGGCCGGGCCCGAGCAAGTGCAACTGTGCCCGGCATAGGATCACCCCCATGACACCCAATGTGCCGGCGATCAGAAATCGCACAGCCATCAAGTCACAGAGGCTGTAGTCGCCGGTGACGTAAGGCGCGATGAAGTTCAACGCCCAGCCCAATGTCGCAACAACCGCGAGCAGCACGCCGACGGCAATGGAGGTCTGTGCAGCGTTCATCCGGGGCATCCATTGAGGTAATGGATCCATGGTGCCCAGTCATGCGGGTGTGCTACAAACGAGTTCTCGGCCGTGGATGTATAACCTCAGATTATGAATACACTTGGCAAGACCCTGCCGCCCCTGGCCAGCCTGTTGCCGTTTGAAGCGGCGGCACGCCTGGGCAGTTTCTCCAAGGCGGCCGATGAGCTGCACATCACCCAGGCTGCCATCAGCCGCCAGATTCGCGGGCTGGAAGACAACCTGGGGGTGAAGCTGTTCAGTCGGCGCAACCGGGCGGTGTTCCTCACCCAAGAGGGGCGGGAACTGGGCCGGGTGGTCGGCGAAGCGCTGCGCAGCATCAGTGAGAGTGCCACCAGCCTGCGGGGGTCACCCCACAGTCATCGCGTGGTGTTGCTGTGTCAGTTGTGCGAAGCGTTTTATTGGCTGATGCCGCGCTTGTCGACGTTCCACCAGCAATACCCGCACATCGAAATCCAGGTGGTGACCTCCACCCGCCCCCTGACGGAGTTCACCAGTCACTTCGACGTGGCCTTGCAAAGTACCGGGCGCGCGAGTGGCAGCCATCCGCTGATGTTCACCGCCGCCGACGAAGTGTTCCCGGTGTGCAGCCCCGGCTATCTGGACAGCAAACCACCGCTGTCGCTCGCCGGGTTGCAGTCGCGCACCTTGTTGCACCACAGCTCCCATCCTCCGCACTTGATGGAGTGGGACAGCTGGTTGCAGGTGTTCGGCCAGGCCTTGAGCGGGGAGGTGCGCGGTGCGACCTTCGATAGCTACCCGCTGATGTTGCAGGCGGCGGTGGAAGGGCATGGGATCGCCATGGGCTGGCGGCGTACGGCGAGCCGGTTGATTGACAGCGGGGCGCTGGTAAGGCCCTGTGTCGAGAGTGTGCATTTGCCCCAGGCGCTATCGATTTACCGGCAGCAGGGAGAGGGCAGCCGGGCCGAGGTCGTGGCGTTGCTCGACTGGCTGGAGGCGCAATTGCAGGATGAAGGCTGACAGGGGCGCCGCCGCCCCTGTCATATGCCGCTATGGCTTGCGCGTCACCCGCCACACGGTATTGGCCAAGTCGTCGGCGATGATCAGCGCGCCTTTCGGGTCCACCGTCACCCCCACCGGGCGCCCACGGGTCTTGCCGTCGTCACCGCGAAAGCCGGTGGCGAAATCAATCGGCTCACCCGATGGCTTGCCATTACTGAACGGCACGAAGATCACCTTGTAGCCCACCGGCTTGTCGCGGTTCCAGCTGCCGTGCTCGCCGACGAATACGCCGTCGGCAAATTGCTCGCCCATGGCCGGGATGGAAAAGTCCACGCCGAGTGCGGCCACGTGGGAGCCCAGGCTGTAGTCGGGCTTGATCGCGACGGCGACTTTGGCCGGGTTCTGCGGTTGCGCGCGCGGGTCGACGTTCTGGCCCCAATAGCTGTAGGGCCAGCCGTAGAACGCGCCTTCTTTCACCGACGTCAGGTAGTCGGGCACCAGGTCGGGGCCGAGTTCGTCGCGTTCGTTGACCACCGTCCACAGTTGCCCGGAGTCGGGTTGGATGGTCAGCGCCGTCGGGTTGCGCAGGCCAGTGGCATAGGGCTTGTGTGCGCCGGTGGCGGCGTCGATCTGCCAGACCATGGCGCGGTCGATTTCCACTTCCATGCCACGTTCGGTCACGTTGCTGTTGGAGCCGATCCCCACATACAACTGGCGTCCATCGGCACTCACTGCCAGGGACTTGGTCCAGTGATGGTTGATCTGCGCCGGCAGGTCGGTGACTTTCACCGGTGCGCCGCTGGCCTTGGTCTGGCCATCGGTGTAGTCGAAGCGCACCAGCGCATCCTGGTTGGCCACGTAGAGCTTGCCATCGGCAAACGCCAGGCCGTAGGGCGCGTTGAGGTTGTCGGCGAACACCGTCTTCAACTCATAGGTGCCGTCACCGTCGGCATCGCGCAGCAGCGTCAGGCGGTTGCCGCCTTTTACCTTGGTGTTGCCCTGGGCCTTGATCACGCTGGCGATCACATCCTTGGGCTTGAGCTTGGCCGCACTGCCGCCACGGCCTTCGGCGATCAGGATGTCACCGTTGGGCAGCACCAACGTCTGGCGCGGGATGGCCAGGTCGGTGGCGATGGCCGTGATGCTGTAGCCCTCGGGTACCTGGGGTTTCTGATCGCCCCAGGGGGTGGGCTCGGCGATCTTCATGCTCGGCAACAGGCTGCTTTGTTGCTCCGGCAACGTGGGGTCGGGGCCACGGGCCTGGGTCTTGTCGCCTTCGCCTTCGCCGCCGCAGGCGCTCAGCAACAGCGCGGCGCTCAATACGCTCAGTGTGTGGGACGTTTTCATTTGGCACCTCCCGAGCGCAGGCCGGTCCAGGTGGCCGCCAGTGTCAGCAGCAAGACGACGGCCGACATGATCAGCCCGGCAGGCATTGAGGCGTAGGCATCCTTGGCATGTTGAAAGGCATTGACCAGCCCTAATACCCAGGTGGCTAACAGCAGCAGGACATACCGCGTGGGTTGCCCCGCCTTGCGCTCGGCGCGAAGCAGGTTGACCAGCGCAAACAGGAACGCGAGCCCACAGAACACCAGAGCACCGGCAATCAACCAGGACGCAAAGTTGGCCCATTGAATCTGGTAGGTCTGGGTGTAGGCAATGTCGCTGAGCAAGGCACCCAGAAACAGCGGCACGGTGCCGGCCAGCAAGGTCGCATGCAGCGGCCCCGGCGTGTATCGGTAGGCGGGAAGGGTTGTCATGGTAAGGCGGCTCCTTGTTGTACAACGCCCCTGGTCGGGGCTGCGCATAGAAAATGAACGCCTTACGTATCAGATAGTTCAGCATAATTCGTGTCGAAATATTAAGAACCAGCCTGAAAGCTGGCATGCTCAGGGCTTCACATAAGGAGCCGTCCCCATGCCAACCCTGCACCTGCTGTGCGGCAAGATCGCCTCGGGCAAGTCAACACTGGCCAAGACCCTGGTGGCCGAACACGCCGCCATCCTGCTCAGCGAAGACACCTGGCTCGCCCAGTTGTACCCCGGTGAAATCCTCTCGATCGCCGACTATCTGCGCTGTGCCCAGCGTATTCGCGGGGTGTTGGGCCCGTTGGTGATCAACCTGCTTGAATCCGGCGTCAACGTGGTGCTGGATTTTCCCGCCAATACCCTGGCCAATCGCGAATGGCTGCTGGGGTTGGCGCAGGCCGCCAAGGTGCCGCACCGCCTGCATTACCTCGAGCTGGACGACGCCACCTGCCGCGCAAGGCTGCATGCGCGCAATGCCCGGGGCGATCATGATTTCGCGGCGACGGATGCCGAGTTCGACCTGATCACCCGGCATTTCTGCGTGCCGAGCGAGGCGGAAGGGCTGGTGATCGAGGTGCATCGCCCATGAGTACGCCTTCTGCGGGCATCGACGCGGACGGTTTTATCCTCACCGTCCCCGACACCCCCGTGCAGCGTGAATACCAGCCGTTGCTGGCGGACGTCTGCGCGTCGCTCTCGAGGGACGACCTGGGCCTGGACGGCCTCTATCTCTACGGCAGTGTCGCAAGGGGCGACGCCATTCCCGGTGTTTCCGACCTCGACCTCACCCTGGTGCTGCGCGAGCCGGCAACGGCGGAGCTATTGGCCCGGCTGGAGGCAGTCCGCTGTGCACTGGAGCAGCGGCATCCCCTTGTCACCAAGGTGGATTTCGATATCGGCCACCGCGCGCAAGTACTGGCGGCGGAAAACCGCAACAGGTGGGGCTTCTGGCTCAAACACCAGTGCCGCTGCCTGTGGGGCAATGATCTGTCAGTGCATTTCGAACGGTTTCGGCCATCCCGTGACATCGCGCTGGCGGTAAATGGTGATTTTCACGCCGTATTGAGCGCGTACCTCACGCGCATCGCGTGCGCCGACACCGAAACGCAGCGCCTTAGCTTGCAGCGCGAGGCTTCACGCAAGCTGATCAGGTCCACCCATGTATTGCTTTCGGAAGATGCGTCGACATGGCCGCGCACCCTCGAAGAGCATGTGGCGATGTTCGTCCGGGGGTATCCGCAGCGGGTCACTCACCTTGCGTTCTTTCTCTTTGAGGCCAGGAACCCTGGCGCCACGATGGAAAACTTCACCACGCGGCTTCGAGCTTTTCTGGATTGGATGGCTTCACCCATCGTAGATACCGTCTTATCCAGCACCGCGTAAAACCCCGTAGCAGCTGTCGAGCCCCGGCGAGGCTGCGTCGGTCGCGGCTCGGGCTTGAATCGGCAGTGCGTCTGACGCAGCCTCGCTTGCGCTCGGCAGCTGCTACGGGGGGGCCTTGATGGGGTTGGCATTCGTAGCAGCTGTCGAGCTTTGGCGAGGCTGCGTCGGTCGCGGCTCGGGCTTGAATCGGCAGTGCGTCC
>NZ_CVTH01000090.1:115270-154700 GCF_900005955.1 Pseudomonas sp. 8 R 14
GCTTTGGCGAGGCTGCGTCGGTCGCGGCTCGGGCTTGAATCGGCAGTGCGTCCGACGCAGCCTCGCTTGCGCTCGGCAGCTGCTACGGGGGGGGCCTTGATGGGGTTGGCATTCGTAGCAGCTGTCGAGCTTTGGCGAGGCTGCGTCGGTCGCGGCTCGGGCTTGAATCGGCAGTGCGCGTGACGCAGCCTCGCTTGCGCTCGGCAGCTGCTACGGGAGGAGGCGGATGATCAGTTGGCGACAATCATCAGGACTTGAAGCGCCCCACCAGGCCATTCAACTCATCCGACAGATTCGCCAAGCGCCCCGAGTCGTCCTGCGCCGAGTTGGCCAGGCTTTCCACCAGGCGCGCCTCGTCGTAGATCTGCTGGATATGCCGGTTGATCTCTTCGGCCACACTGTGTTGCTCCTCGGCGGCGGCGGAGATTTGCAGGTTCTGGTCGCGGATCTCGTTGACCGACAGCTGGATGCCTTCAAAGCTGTCGCGCGCGCTTTCGATGGACGACACACTGGCCCGTGACAGGTCCAGGCAACTGCCCATTTTTTGCGTGACTTCCTGGGTCTTGTTTTCCAGGGTGCCGAGCAGGTGCTCGATCTCGCCGGTGGAGTCGGAGGTGCGCTTGGCCAACGCGCGCACCTCGTCGGCGACCACGGCAAAACCACGGCCCTGGTCGCCGGCACGGGCGGCCTCGATGGCGGCATTGAGTGCCAGCAGGTTGGTCTGTTCGGCAATCGCGCGAATGGTGCCGATGATCTGGTTGATGCTGCGGCTGCCGGCTTCGAGTTCGACCATGGCGTCGGACGACTCGGTCAAGCGGCGGCCCAGGCGGTTGACGTTATCGGTGGTGACTTCGATCTGTTGCTTGCCCTCGGCCACCCGGCGATGGCCGTTCTCCGCCGACTCTGCCGCACTGCTGCATGAACGCGCGACTTCGTTGGCAGTGGCGACCATTTCGTTGAACGCGGTGGACACCAGTTCCACCGCCTCGCGCTGGCGCCCGGCGGCTTCGTTCATGTTATGTGCGACTTCGCTGTTGACCTTGGAGGCGTTGTGCAAATTGGCCGAGGCCGCGCCGATGTGCTGGATCAATTGGCGAATCGCGGCCAGGAACTTGTTGAACCAGCCGGCCAGTTCGGCGGTTTCATCCTTGCCCTGCACCTGCAGTGCGTGACGCAGGTCGCCTTCGCCCTCGGCAATCGACTGCAAGCCGCTGCTGACCTGGCCGATGGGCTTGACGATCACCTTGGAAAACGCCGCCGCAAGCACGCCGAAGATCAGCACCAGCACGCCGACGATGACCGCTGTGAGGTAGGTCATGCGCGTGGCTTCAGCCATGACTTCGCGGTGTTCGATCAGGCCGATATAGCGCCAGCCCAGGCCGGGGGAGGTCCACACGTTGGCCATGTAGCGCACGCCGTTGATTTCCACCTCGGTAGAGCCTTGGGAGGTCTCGGCCAGGTGCGCATAAGCGGCACCCAAGTCCTTGAGCGGCTTGAAACTGTGAGCGGCGTCGCGCGGGTCGACCAGCACCACGCCGTCTTCGATCAGCATCACGTAGCCGCTTTCGCCGAGCTTGATGCTCTTGACCAGTTCGGTGAGGTTCTTCAGCGACACGCTGACCACGAACACGCCCTTGGCTTTGCCGGCGTTATCCAGCAACGCCCGGGCAGTGCCCACCAGCGCCACATCGTCTTTGTCGTAGTAGTAAGCCGGCGTGCGCACGGTCTTGCCGGGGCTGGCCATGGCGGCCTTGTACCAAGGGCGCGCGCGTGGGTCGTACTTGGCCAGTTGCGGGTCATCCGGCCATTTGACGTAGGTGCCGTCTTCCAGCCCGATGGAGAGGATGGCGGCTGCCGGGTGCGTGGCGCCAAAGCGCGCAAAGCGCTCGATGACCGCTTGTGCCGCTGCTGGCATCGGTTGGCTGGCGGCGTCGGCGGGCTGGTAGTTCTTCAGCGTTTCCACGGAGGTGTACACAGGATCCATGGCCATTTGATCGACGTTCTGCTGCGTGCCGTCGAAGAACTGGCGGATATTGCCATCGATCTGGCGGATTTCCCGGGTGCTGCCATCGATAAACTGGTCAACGGCCTGGGTCCGTGTGTTCATCACGGAGATGACCGCCACCAGGCTTACCGGGATAAACGCAACCGAGACAAATGCCAGTACCAGCTTATTTTTTATTTTCATCGAGACGACCATCAGCGTAGAGGGCGGTCAAATCGTCTCGCTCCGGAAAAAGAGCGCGGCGATTTGCTATCACCGCTGTTTCGGCCCGATGCCGGTAAATCTTTAGGGTTTTTTGTACACAATACAAAGTGCTTATTGTTCTGTATCCAATCAGTAGACATCACGCAGATAGCGCTTCTGTTCGCTCAACTGGCGCCAGTACTCCACGGCGCCCTCAACACCAAGCCCGCCGTGGGTTTGCGCGACCTGGCGCAATGCCTGGTCGACGTCCTTGGCCATATGGCTGGCGTCCCCGCAGATATACAGCTTGGCGCCGTCCTGCAACCAGCGCCACAGCTCGGCCCCCTGTTCGTGGAGGCGGTCCTGTACGTAGATCTTTTGCGCCTGGTCACGGGAGAACGCCAGGCTCAGGTGAGTGAGCAAGCCGTCGTGCTGCATGCCTTGCAGTTCGTCCTGGTAGTAAAAGTCGCTGGCCGCGTGTTGCTCGCCAAAGAACAGCCAGTTGCGGCCCTGGTGTCCCTGGGCCCGACGTTCCTGCAAAAACGCGCGGAACGGCGCCACACCGGTGCCGGGGCCGATCATGATCATCGGCACGTCGCCGTCGGCCGGTGTGCGGAAGTGCTTGGACGGCTGCACGAACAACGGCACCTCGCTGTCTGCGGCGCGGTCGGCGAGGAAGGTCGAGGATACGCCCTTGCGCTTGCCATAGCGCACGGCGGCCACGGTGAGGTGCACTTCCTGCGGGTAGGCCTTGGCGCTGGAGGCGATTGAATACAAACGTGGTTGCAGGCGCTTGAGGGTGCCGAGCAGTTCGTCCGCCGAGCAATCGATGGGGTATTCGTGCAACACATCCACCAGTTGCCGGCCCCACAGCCAAGCCTGCAGTTCGGTCTTGTGCTCGGGGCTCAGCAGGCGCTTAAGGCCTGGGTTGGCACTGCGCTCGGCGATAAAGGCCAGGGTGTCGCTGCTGGGGCGGGCGATTTCGAAACGTTGGGTCAATGCCTGGTGCAGCGGTACATCGCCGAAGGTGTCGATGTTCACGCAGGCACTGGCATCCAGGCGGGTCAGGTCGAGCAGTTCGCTGACCAGCTCCGGGCAGTTGCGCGGCATCACTCCCAGGGCATCACCGGCTTCATAGCTCAGCCCGGAGTCGGTCAGGTCCAGGGCGAACTGGCGGGTTTCCTTGTGGGTGCTCTGCGGGTTCAGGTGCCGGTTGAGCAGCAGCCGTGAGCCATGCAGCTTGGTTTTGCCGGCCGGTGTGGCGGGTGGGGCGAGCGTCGCGGCTTTGGCCGGGTTGAGGCTGTGTTGCAACTGTGCCAGCCAGGCATAGGCGCGCTCTTCGAATTCGGTGTCGCAATCCACGCGCTCCAGCAGGCGGGTCGCGCCCAGCTCCAGCAAGCGCTGGTCGAGTCGCTGGCCGTGCTTGCAAAACTGGTCGTAATTCGGATCGCCCAGGGCCAGTACCGCAAAGCGCAGCGACTCCAGGCGCATCTCGGCGGTGCTGAGGCTGTGCCAGAAGCCTTCGCCGTTGTCCGGCGGGTCGCCGTCGCCGAAGGTGCTGCTGATCAGCGCCAGGTTTTGTGTGCTCGCCAGTTTGCTGGCCGGGAAATCCGCCATCGCGCTGAGCTCGACGCTGATACCGGCGTCGCGCAGGCGCTTGGCGAATCGCTCGGCGAGGGCTTCGGCGTTGCCGGTCTGGGAGGCCCATAACAGGGTGACGGCCGGGGAGGGCGTTGCGGCGATGGCGCTGACGTCTGCGCGGCTGAACAATCCGCCGAGCAAACCGTCCAGCCACAGTCGGGAATCCTTGGTCAGCGGCGCATGGGTTGGCATCACCGGCACACCCGCTGCCAGGCGCCCGGCCTCGGAGCGCAGACCGCTGAGGAAACCTGCGAGGTAAGTACGCTCGCTATCGCTCAGTGTCGGCGCCGGCAGGTTGCGGATGCCGGCAATATCGGCGAAGGCGTCGAGGCGCGACAGGGTGAGGTCCTCTACTAAGGGGGGCAAGTCTTGCGAGACCGGCCCATCGAGAAACTGGTGATCGATCAACTCGACCCGGGCCAGGGCGACGGCACAGAACTTGAACTCGGGTTGCAGGGAAATCGGATCGACCGCGTCGTTGGTCACCGCGTTGATCGCCAGGTTTTCGCCAAATACATCGTTCCAGTGGAAAGGCGCAAAACAGTTGCCCGGCTGCACGCGGTCGGTGACCACCGCAGGCAGCACGGCACGCCCGCGCTGGGAGCGCACCTCCACGCGGTCCTTGTCCTGGATGCCCAGGCTGGCGGCGTCTTCGGGGTGCAGTTCGACGAAGGGGCCGGGGTTGAGTTTGTTCAGGGTGGCGACCTTGCCGGTCTTGGTCAGGGTATGCCACTGGTGCTGCAAACGCCCGGTGTTGAGCACGAAAGGGAAGGCCTCATCCGGCATCTCTGCCGGCGGCATATGTGGGCGCGCCAGGAACTGGCCCTTGCCGTTGTCGGTGGCGAATCTGAGCGTGCCTGTATTCAGGTAGCGGATCGGGTTGCGGTCGGCGCCCGCGTCTGAAGCGCAGGGCCATTGCAGCGGTTGCGCGCGCAGCCGTTGATGGCTGGCGCCGCGAATGTCATAGCCGGTCTTGGGGTTCCAGGCGCGCTTGATCTCGTCGAAGACCTCTGCGGCGCTGGCATAGGTGAAGGCTTCGGCAAAGCCCATTTCACTCGCGACCCTGGCGATGATCTGCCAGTCGGGCAAGGTCTGGCCCGGTGGTTCGACGGCTTTTTGCATCAGGGTCAGGTTGCGCTCGGAGTTGATCATCACCCCTTCGGCCTCGGCCCACAGCGCGCCGGGCAGCAGGATGTCGGCGTAGCGGTTGGTCTCGGTGTCGAGGAAGGCATCCTGGGTGATCACCAGTTCGGCGGCTTGCAGGCCTTCGATCACCTTGCGGCGATTGGGCGCGCTGGCCACCGGGTTGGTGCAGATGATCCAGCAGGCCTTGATCTGCCCCGCGCTCATCTGCTCGAACATCGCCACGGTGCCGCCGCCGACCTGGCGCGGCAGGCTGCCTGCGGGGATCTGCCAGAGGTCTTCGATAAATGCGCGGTCGGCTTCCACCAGTACCGAGCGTTGCCCCGGCAGGCCAGGGCCCATGTAGCCCATCTCACGGCCGCCCATGGCATTGGGTTGGCCAGTGAGGGAAAACGGCCCGCTGCCGGGGCGGCAGATGGCGCCGGTGGCCAGGTGCAGGTTGCACAGGGCGTTGGTGTTCCAGGTGCCGTGGGTGCTTTGGTTGAGGCCCATGGTCCAGCAGCTCATCCACTCGGCAGCCGCGCCTATCCAGTCGGCAGCCTGGCGGATATCCGCTTCGGCCAGGCCGGTGATCTCGGCGACCGTGTGCGGCGGGTAGTCCTCGAGAAAGCCGGGCATGGCCTCCCAGCCCTCGGTGAACGCGGCAATAAAGGCCGGGTCGGTGTGGCCGTTCTTGACCAGCAGGTGCAACAGGCCATTGAGCAGGGCGAGGTCGGCGCCGGGTTTGATCGGCAGGTACAGGTCGGCTTTGTCCGCCGTGGCGCTGCGCCGTGGATCGACCACGATCAGCTTCGCCCCGGCCTTGACCCGGTCCATCATGCGCAGGAACAGGATCGGGTGACAGTCGGCCATATTGGCGCCGATCACGAAGAACAGGTCGGCGCGGTCGAAGTCTTCATAGGAGCCCGGCGGCCCATCGGAACCGAGGGAAAGCTTGTAGCCGCTGCCGGCGCTGGCCATGCACAGCCGCGAGTTGGACTCGACGTTGTTGGTGCGCACAAAGCCCTTGGCCAGTTTATTGATCAGGTACTGGGCTTCCAGGGACATTTGCCCGGAGACGTAAAAGGACAGGGCATCCGGCCCGTGGCTGTCGAGGATGCCGCGCAGGCGCCCGGCGGTTTCGCTGATGGCGGTGTCCATGGCGATGCGCACCGGGTCGTGGTCACGCTTCTCGCGCAGGTAGGCGTTTTCCATCCGCCCGGACTCGGCGATGGCCTGCCCGCAGGTGGTGCCTTTGGTGCACAGGCGGCCGAAGTTGGTGGGGTGGGCCTTGTCACCGATGACCTTGACCACCTTATTGTGCTCGACCTGCATGATGATGCCGCAGCCCACACCACAATAGGGACACACACTGCGTACGCTTTGGTTTGCCATCCGTCACCCTCGAAACTTTTTCTGCCCCCAACAAAAAAGCGCCCTGCAACCCTCCGTTGGAAACGGGGATTGCACGGCGCCTTTGTCGTGAATGGGCAATCAGCGTTGACTGCTCTGTGTGTGTTCCCTAGCAAGTCACGCGCCAATTTCTTAAGCACGGGCAAATTGTGGCAAGCCAGCTTGTTGTGGTGAGCGGGGTTACAGTGGTGAGTGGGCTTGCTGTGGTGAGCGGGCTTGCCCCGCGCTGGGCTGCGTAGCAGCCCTAAACCCAGGCGCCTCAGTCCTTACAGGAAGTAAGCTGTGGCAGTGATGGGGCGGCTTCGCCACCCAGCGCGGGGCAAGCCCGCTCACCACAATAAGCCCGCTCTTCTGTGACCCTTTGATTTTTATCCGGGAATGCACTTTTTTGTCGCGGGATGCACCAGTTGGAGGCGCTGAAGTGTGCATTCAGACTCGATGAGTACCGCTAGAAGGCGTCGCAGTAAGGCTCGCGACCAATTGGCACAGACCCTGCAAGCTCCCCCTCAACCCACCTCGGTCAACGACGATCGACAACAGGGGCATAAAGCGGTAGATCCGGCGCAGTCGCCGATCCGATCCCGCATAAGAACAGGCAAAGGCGCCTGGAACCGCAAGGTTTCAGGCGTTTTTTTTTGCTTTTTAAACCGTGATGAACGTTGTCGGGTGCTTGCTATGAACAAACAGATGAAAACCCTGATCGTCGTCGGCAATGGCATGGTCGGCCACCATTGCGTGGAGCAATTGATCGAACGCGGCGCGCTGGATCACTACCGGTTGCACGTGTTCAGCGAAGAGCCGATGCGTGCCTATGACCGCGTGCATCTTTCCGAGTATTTCACCGGCCGCGATGCCGAGTCCCTGGCGTTGTCCGACGCCGCGTTGTACCAGACGCCGGGTGTCACCCTGCACCTGGGTGTACCGGTGCTGGAGATCGATCGCGAACGCTGTGAAGTGATCACCGCCCAGGGCTGCGTGGGCTACGACAAGCTGGTGCTGGCCACCGGTTCCTATCCGTTCGTGCCGCCGATCGAGGGCGCCGAAGGCGACTCGCGCCTGGTGTATCGCACCCTCGAAGACCTCGACGCCATCCGTGCCGCTGCCGCCAATGCGCGCCGTGGTGTGGTGGTGGGCGGTGGCCTGCTCGGCCTGGAAGCCGCCAACGCCCTGAAAAGCCTGGGCCTGGAAGCCCATGTGGTGGAATTCGCGCCGCGCCTGATGCCAGTGCAACTGGATGATTTCGGCGGCCTTGCGCTCAAGGCCCAGATCGAGCGGCTGGGCGTCGGTGTGCATCTGTCCCGCGCCACCCAATCGATCAGTGCAGGCGAGCAGTACCGCTACCGCATGAACTTTGCCAATGACGAGTTCCTGGAGACCGACCTGATCGTGTTCTCCGCCGGGATCCGCGCCCAGGATGCCCTGGCTCGCCAGGCCGGCCTGGAGATTGGCCCGCGCGGCGGCGTGGTGATCAACGACGAGTGCTTGAGCTGCGACCCCAACATCTATGCGATTGGCGAATGCGCTTCCTGGAACGGCAGCCTGTTCGGCCTGGTTGCGCCGGGTTACCAAATGGCCCGTGGCGTCGCCGCGCTGTTGTGCGAGCACAGCGCTGAGCCCTTTGTCGGCGCCGACATGTCCACCAAACTCAAGCTGCTGGGCGTGGACGTGGGCTCCATCGGCGACGCCCACGCCCACACACCGGGTGCGCGCAGCTACCAGTTCATCGACGAGGCGAGCGCCAGCTATCGACGCCTGGTGGTGGATGCGAGCGGCAAACACGTGATCGGCGCGGTGCTGGTCGGCGACAACAGCTACTACGACACCTTGCTGCAGTACATGCAGAACAGCATCGCGCTGCCGGCCGAACCGGCGAGCCTGATCCTGCCATCGTCCAGCGGCGCACCGACCCTCGGCCCAGGCGCCTTGCCGGACTCGGCCACGGTGTGTTCGTGCCACAACGTCAACAAGGGCGCGATCTGCTCGGCCATCGACGGCGGGTGCAGCGACCTCGGCCTGCTCAAGTCGCAGACCAAGGCCTGCACCGGTTGCGGTGGGTGCGCCGGCTTGCTCAAGCAGGTGTTCGAGCACGAGCTGATTGCCCGTGGCGTCAGCGTCGACAAGAGCCTGTGCGAACATTTCGCCTACACCCGCCAGGAGTTGTATGCCCTGGTGCGCGTGGAAGGGGTGCTCACGTTTGAAGAACTGCTGGCCAAGCACGGCCGTGGCCACACCGGCTGCGATGTGTGCAAACCGGCGGTGGGGTCGATCCTAGCCTCGTGCTGGAACCAGCCGATCATGGATGCGTCCCTGGTGCCGTTGCAGGACACCAACGATACCTTCATGGCCAACATGCAGAAAAACGGCACCTACTCGGTGGTGCCGCGTATTCCGGGCGGCGAGATCACCGCCGACAAGTTGATCGTGATTGGCGAAGTGGCGAAGAAATACGACCTCTACACCAAGATCACCGGCGGCCAGCGCATCGACCTGTTTGGCGCGCAACTGCACGAGCTGCCGGACATCTGGGCCGAGCTGATCGCGGCCGGGTTTGAAACCGGCCACGCCTACGGCAAATCCACGCGCACGGTGAAGTCCTGCGTGGGCAGCACCTGGTGCCGCTACGGTGTGCAGGACAGCGTGAAAATGGCGCTGCTGATCGAGGACCGCTACAAGGGCCTGCGTTCGCCGCACAAGCTCAAGTTCGCGGTATCCGGCTGCACCCGCGAATGCGCCGAGGCCCAGAGCAAGGACGTGGGCGTGATCGCCACCGAGAAGGGCTGGAACCTCTACATCGCCGGCAACGGCGGCATGCGCCCACGCCACGCCGAACTGTTCGCCACCGACCTGGATGACGCCACGCTGATCCAGTACATCGACCGCTTCCTGATGTTCTACATCCGCACCGCCGACAAATTGCAACGCACCTCGGTCTGGCGCGAAAGCCTGGAAGGCGGCCTGGATTTCCTCAAGGACGTGATCCTGCACGACAGCCTGGGCCTGGGCGCCGAGCTCGAAGCGCAGATGCAACGGGTGGTCGACCGCTATGAATGCGAGTGGGCCAACGCCCTCAAGGACCCGGAAAAACTCAAGCGCTTCCGCACCTTCGTCAACGACAAACGCCCTGACCCGGACATCCACTTTGTCCAGGAACGCGGCCAGCGTCGGCCGATCATGGCCGCCGAACTCAACCTGATTGCCGTCACCGAGGAGCTTGCCTGATGAGCCAGTCCAACACGCAGCGCAACTTTGCCACCTGGAAAAGCGTGTGCAAAGAGACCGACCTGGTGAGTAATTCCGGCGTCGTGGTGTGGCTGGACGGTGCCCAAGTCGCACTGTTCTACCTGCCCGACGCCCAGGACCAGACGCTGTACGCCATCGACAACCACGACCCGGAATCCGGCGCGAATGTGATCGGACGCGGGCTGGTCGGCAGCATCAAGGGCGACCTGGTGGTGGTCGCGCCGATCTATAAGCAGCATTACCGTTTGGAAGACGGCCAATGCCTGGAGGCACCGCACCAGCGTTTGCGGGTATGGCCGGTGCGGTTGAATGCTGGAGTGGTGGAAATAGGTCTGGGCTGACACGCCTCGGTCTGAATGTGGGAGGGGGCTTGCTCCCGATGACGGTGGATCAGCTAATGAATCAGTTGACTGACACTCCGCTATCGGGAGCAAGCCCCCTCCCACAGTTGAGCCGTTTACATCCGGCAGATTTCGGTCGCATGGGCGGTAGCCAAAAGTCGCGTGTTGGAAGTAGGCATGGGCTGACACACCTCGGTCTGAATGTGGGAGGGGGCTTGCTCCCGATAGCAGTGTGTCAGCTAACAGATTCACTAGCTGACCCACCGTCATCGGGAGCAAGCCCCCTCCCACAGTTGAGCCGTGTACATCCGGCAGACTTCAGTCGCATGGTCGGCTGCCAAAAGTTGCTTGTTGGAAGTAGGCATGAGCTGACACACCTCGGTCTAAATGTGGGAGGGGGCTTGCTCCCGATGACGGTGGATCAGCTAATGAATCAGTTGACTGACACTCCGCTATCGGGAGCAAGCCCCCTCCCACAGTTGAGCTGTTTACATCCGGCAGATTTCGGTCGCATGGGCGGTAGCCAAAAGTCGCGTGTTGGAAGTAGGCATGGGTTGACACGCCTCGGTCTGAATGTGGGAGGGGGCTTGCTCCCGATAGCAGTGTGTCAGCCAACAGATTCACTAGCTGACCCACCACCATCGGGAGCAAGCCCCCTCCCACAGTTGAGCTGTTTACATCCGGCAGATTTCGGTCGCATAGGCGGCTGCCAAAAGTCGCGTGGTTGAAGTAGGCATGAGCTGACACACCTCAGTCTAAATGTGGGAGGGGGCTTGCTCCCGATAGCAGAGCGTCAGTCAACTGATTCATTAGTTGATCCACCGCCATCGGGAGCAAGCCCCCTCCCACAGTTGAGCTGTTTACATCCGGCAGACTTCAGTCGCATGGTCGGCTGCCAAAAGTTGCTTGTTGGAAGTAGGCATGAGCTGACACACCTCGGTCTAAATGTGGGAGGGGGCTTGCTCCCGATGGCAGTGTGTCAGCCAACAGATTCATTAGCTGATCCACCGCCATCGGGAGCAAGCCCCCTCCCACAGTTGAGCTGTTTACATCCGGCAGATTTCGGTCGCATGGGCGACTGCCAAAAGGTAATTACTGCTCTTTGCGGCAATCCCGCGGCGTGATGCCTTTCTCCTTGGCGTACTGCGCCGCCGAGGCTTCGATGATCGGCCGCAGCAAGGCGCGGTCGGCTTGTACCCAGTCGCTGATCAGGTTCCAGCGCTGGCCGTCCCATTGCTGGAAGCGTACGGCGCCGCCGCCTTCGTGGTCGGCGCAGGAGAGTTTCAGCGGTTGCACCAGGCCCTTGGCGCCCAGCGCCTGCAGGCGCGCGTCGTCGAGGTTCAGGTGTTCGAAGCCCCAGCGTACCTGCTCGCCGGTCAGTGGTTTTTGCCCGTATTTTTCCTGGGCCAGGCGCAGCGCTTCGACGTTGAGAATGCCGTTGACCACGCCCAGGTTGTAATACACGGTGCCGAAACGCTTGGGGTCGGCCAGGTTGCCCTTGCCGGCGTCTACCACGCTTTGCTGGATACCTTGCAGCACCGGGAAGTCGGTGCCCGACGGGTGGGTGGTGATCGAGATAAAGCCTTTGGCGGCGGCACCGGCCGGTACCACGTCTTCTTCGGAGTTGCTCCAGATATTGCCGATGATGTGATCGGCCGGGTAGCCGACTTTCTGCGCGGACTTGAGCGCCACCGGGTTCATCACACCCCAGCCGCGCAGGATCACCCAGTCAGGCTTGAGACGCCGGATGTTCAGCCACTGCGATTGCTGCTCGTTGCCGGGGTGCGGCACTTCCAGCAGGGTCAGTTCGAAGCCGGCGTTTTTCGCCAGGGTTTCGAGCACGCCGTTGGTTTCCTTGCCGTAGGGCGAGCCGTGGTAGAGCACGGCGATTTTCTTGCCCTTGAGCTTGTCGGCGCCGCCTTCGCGTTGGCCGATGTAGTTGATGATCGCCGAGACTTCCGAATAGGGGTTGAGCTGCAGCGGGAACACGTAGGGGAATACGCTGCCATCGGTGGAATCGGTGCGGCCATGGTTGATGGTGATCAGCGGCAGCTTGTCGGCGGTGGAGCGGTCCAGGGTGGCATAGGCGATGCCGACTGACAGCGGGTTGGTGGCGGCGGCCGGTGCACCGTTGAGCCCACCCTTGAGGCGCTCGTAGCATTCGACGCCTTTTTCCACCACGTACTCGGTCTCGCACTCGCTCCAGGTCAGCTTGACGCCGTTCACCCCGCCCTTGGCATTGATGTATTGCAGGTAGTCGATAAAGCCCCCGAAGAAACCGGTGCCACCGGCGGCGTACGGGCCGACCCGGTAGCTCTGCAACGGGAAGTATTGTTCGTTGGCAGCCTGGGCGCCGGCCGTGAGCCCGGCGGTGATCAGGGCCAGGCCCAAGGCCAGGCGGCGCAGCGATAAGCGGTGTGTCATGGAGGTCATTCCTGGGGGGTTATTGAGTTCAGTAACGCAGCGGCCAAACCCTGGCCCGTTGACGAAAGCGCTGCCACAGACGGGCCAGCCCCTCCGGTTCCTTGATCAAAAACGCGATGATCAGCGCGCCAAACAGCATCTTCTGGATGTTCTCCAGCTGTCCGGCATCCATCAGTCCAGCGGGCAACAGCGCGAAGAGATTGGCCAGCAGGATCGGGAACAACACGATGAATGCCGCGCCAAGGACGTTGCCGAGCACGCTGCCCAGGCCGCCGATAATGATGATGAACAGCACCTGGAACGAGCGGCTCAGGTCAAAGCCGTGGGGCTCGACCGTGCCCAGGTAGGCGAACGCCCACAGTGAACCGGCGATGCCCAGATAGAAGCCGCTGATGGCAAACGCCAGCAGCTTGGCCTTCAACAGGCGAATGCCGATGACGGCAGCGGCGGTGTCCATGTCGCGCACTGCCATCCAGTTGCGGCCCAGTTCGCTGCGCACCAGGTTCTTGCCCAGCCAGAACAGCGTCACCACCACGGCCAGCGTCAGCACGTAGCGGCCACGCGGTGAACTGAAATCCAGCCCGGCAATCAGCAGCGGCGGTGAGGTGATCACGCCCGAGGCGTTGTCGTTGGTAAACCAGCTGAAGCGGGTGAGCACCCACTCCACCACGAACTGCGCGGCCAGGGTCGCCACCAGCAGGTAAAAGCCCTTGATGCGCAGGCTCGGCAAGCCGAAGAACACCGCCACCGCGGCGGCGATCACGCCACCCAGGGCAAAGCTCACCAGCAGCGGCAGGCCGGGCACCCGCAACTGCAGGTTGTAGGCGGCAAACGCGCCCACCGCCATGAACGCCGCCGAGCCGAGTGAAAGTTGCCCGGCGTAGCCCGTCAGCAGGTTGAGCCCAAGCCCGGCCAGCGACAGCACCAGCAGCGGCACCAGGATTGCGCTGAACCAGTAGTCATTGCCCAGCCAGGGCACCGCAAAAAACGCCACGCCCAGTAGCAGCCACAGCGCGACGCGGTCCTGGCGCAGGCGAAAGGTGCGGCGCTCGGCCGCGTAGGAGGTGCTGATTTGACCGACTTCTTGATACAACATGCAGGCATTTCCCCAAGGACAATCAAACCCGTTCGATGGCGCGCTCGCCGAACAACCCGGCAGGCCGCACCAGCAGGAACAGCAAGGCGAGGACGTAGGGCACCCAGTTCTCGATGCCGCTGCCGATGATCGGGCCGAGGTAGATCTCGGCGATCTTCTCCGCTGCGCCGATGATCAAGCCACCGACAATCGCCCCGCCGATGGACGAGAACCCGCCGATGATCAGCACCGGCAGCGCCTTGAGCACCACCAGCGAGAGCGAGAACTGCACCCCCAGGCGTGCGCCCCAGAGCAACCCGGCCACCAGCCCGACGAACCCGGCCACCGCCCACACCAACGCCCAGATGCGCGGCAGGCGAATACCGATGGCCATGGACGCCAGCGGGTCATCGGCCACCGCACGCAACGACAGGCCCGCCCGGGTCTTGTTGAACAGCAGCGACAGCACGATCACCAGCGCGGCGGCGGTGCCGGCGGCAAACAGGTCGAATTGCGAAAGCAGCATGCCGCGGATTTCCAGCGGCTCGTCGGCGATGCCCAGGTCGAGCCCGTGCACCTGCGCACCCCACAGGAACTGCGCAAAGCCCTCGATCATGTAGGACAGCCCGAGGGTGGCCATGAAGAGGATGATCGGTGGACGATTGACCAAGGGCCGCAGCACCACTTTTTCGATCAGCAGCGCCAGTACCACCATGCTCGCCAGGGTGATCAGGAACGCCCAGGCAAACGGGAAGCCGCGCTCCAACAGGCTGACAAACGTCAGCGCGGCGAACAGCACCATGGCGCCCTGGGCAAAATTGAACACGCCGGAGGCCTTGTAGATCAGCACAAAACCAATCGCCACCAGGGCATACATCACGCCCGCGAGCAGCCCGCCGATCAGCACTTCGAAGAAAAATTCCATGCTCAGGTCCCCAGGTAGGCGGCGATGACATCGGGGTTGGCGCGCACCTGTTGCGGGGTGCCGTCGCCGATCTTGCGACCGTAGTCGAGGACCACCACGTGGTCGCACAAGCCCATGACCACGCCGATGTCGTGTTCGATCAGCACCACGGTGGTGCCGAACTCGCGGTTGATGTCGCGGATGAACTGGCTCATCTGGGCTTTCTCCTGGGCGTTCATGCCGGCCATGGGTTCATCCAGCAACAGCAGGGTCGGTTCGGCGGCCAGGGCGCGGGCCAGCTCGACACGTTTTTGCAGGCCATAGGGCAGGGTGCCGACCAGCACGTGGCGCCAGGGATGGATCTGCAGGAAGGCAATCACCTTTTCCGCGTGCAGGCGGTGGGCGTCGTCCTCCCGTGGCGCGCGGCCCAGGCGCAGCATCTGTTCCAGCCAACTGCTGCGGCGCTTGAGGTTGCGCCCGGTGAGCACGTTGTCGAGCACGCTCATGCCCTTGAACAGCGCGATATTCTGGAAGGTCCGCGCAATCCCGCCTTCGGCCGCCTGGTGCGCGCGCATGCGCCGCCGGGTCTGGCCGGCGTAGCGGATGCTGCCGCCCTGGGGGTGGTAGACCCCGTTGATCACATTGAGCAGCGAGCTTTTACCCGCGCCGTTGGGGCCGATCAGGCCGCAGATGTCACCGGCCTTGACCTCGAAGCTGATGGAGGTGATGGCCTTGATGCCCTTGAACGACAGGGAAATGTCATCGAGCCGCAGTAATACCGCTTCAGTGGGTGTGGGCATGGAAGGCTCGTCAGGCAGATTGAGGCAGCAAGTGGTCGCTGGGTTCGTGGCGGGTGGACGGCTCTTGCCAATGGCCGGGACGAATACCCAGGGCCGCAAAGAAGGCGGCACTTTCCGGATGCAGTGGCGGCCCGACCAGCAAGGGCACGCGCAGGCGGCTCATGCCCAGCACATCCAGCAACGGCCGACGCACCAGCCAATGGCCCAGCCAGCGGCGCACGGGGGAGGGGGTCGGCTGCATGGCCCAGTCGTATAAACGATGGCTGAAGCTGCCCGGCAGTGGCAGGCGTTCACGCACCCATTGCTCCAGGCGCCCATAGGATTCGCGGGTGCCCAGCACCAGGGTCGGGCCCAGCTCGCGGCGGTCGGTGTCGCGGGTGGCGAGGGCCTCGGGGAAGTTCAGCCGAAAGCCGGCGTGCAGCCAGGGCGCGAGCAGGTAGCGTGCCTGCCCGCTGGCGGCAAACACCCGTGCGGCGAGGGCTTCGTCGTCGGCGCCGAGGTGTTCGCGGTCGACCAGCGTTCGGGCGCCCGCGAGCAGTTGCCCATGGGTCAAGTGCAGGGAGGTGTCGGCATGAAAGACGAAGGCGGTGTCGCTCGGCTGCGGGGCGTGGGCGGGTGGCGGTGCATCGGCACGCAGCTCGGCATAGTCGATCAAATCGGCGTCTGCGAACTGGCTCAGGCCACGCCCGTCAAGAAACACCACCACCCCGCGTTCACCGAGTTGTTGCAGCGCTTCCAGGTCTTGCACGAGCACAAAGCGCGGTCGCAGCCCGGCCAGCAGCGCCCGGTTGTCGCGGTCCGGGTCGAGCAACGTGACGTTGGCGCCCAGCCATTGCGCGGCCAGCGCCAGCAGCAACGCTTCGGGGCCCGCCTGGCTGAGGATCAACAGGTTATCGTCAGGCCCGAAGCGGCGCTGATGCAAGGCGGCGGCGAGCTGGCTGACCTCGTCAGCCACCGCGCTCCAGCTGCGCTCGTGCCAGATACCCAGGCGCTTGAAGCGCAAAGCAATTGCCGACCCTCGGGTGTGGGCTTGGCGCAACAGCGCTTGGGGCAGTGTCTGGGGCATGGGGGTATCCTTCGTCAGTATGCGAAGGCGATTGCACGCGTCATGCCAGAGGATTAAATGCTTTTATTTCAAGGGGATATGTGGATTTTTGGGGGAGGAGGCGTGTGTTGATTCAGCACAAGCTGTCCAAGCAGTGTTGTTGGGCCAACAGCGATGGGGCCATTGCTGGAGCGCTACCTGTCGCCGACAGGGCTCCAGCTTGTCACGCCGGGATAAGCCCCGCGTCCCGATAACTCTGGACCAGTTCGTCGTACAAACCGAGATCGGCCCGGGTGCGGGCAATCAACTGCGCGCCGGCAATGGCGGTGTAGATGGCACGCGCGCGACGCTCGCAGGCCTCTGTATTGCCGGGTTCGATCTCGGCAAGCAGCGCCGCCAGCCAGGCTACGTTGATATTGGCAAACGTCAGTATCTCTTCCTTCACCGGCTCCGGCAGGTCCTTATATTCGGCCGCCATAAAACTGGACAGGCACAAGCGGTTGCCGTCTTCGAGTGATTTTCGAAAGATGCTCGGATAAGCACGCAGGCATTGCAGCGGATCCGGGTTCTCGCTGCGTATCGCCGCGAGGGCGCTGGCGGCGTCTTCCCAATAGCGCCTGGCGACGGCCGCGCCGAGATCGGCTTTGCTCGGGAAGTGGTAATAGATACTGGCGTTCTTGATCCCCACCGTTTCGCCGATGCTGCGGAAGTTGATGCCACTGTAGCCGTAGTGCTGAGCGGCGAGTCTGGCGGCTTCCAGAATCGCTTCGCGGGCATTTTCACTCACGTGGGGATTGCTCTTCAGTGGGGGGAGGGGCGAATTCTACGCTGATAAGGTTTTACCTGCCAACTGGTAGGTAATGCTTGACGGCTTGAAATAATGCCTTCAGTCTTTACCTACCATTTGACAGGTAGGCGAGCAGATCATGACGTTCCAACAACCACAACCCGACGTATCCCAACCTCAGTTGATGCGGATTTATGATTGGTACAACGGCCCCTATCCAGCGCGTGTTCGTATCGCGCTGGCCGAGAAAAATATGTTGCCGCGCGTTGAGTTCGTGTCGGTCAACCTCTGGAAAGGGGAGCACAAACAACCTGAGTTCCTGGCCCTCAACTACTCCGGCACCCTGCCAGTGCTGCAACTGGAAGACGGCACGTTCATCGCTGAATGCACGGCTATCACCCAGTACCTGGACACGCTCGATGGCAACCCGACCCTCACCGGCAGGACGCCGACCGAGCAAGGCTTGATCCACATGATGACCAAGCGCGCAGAGATTGAATTGATGGATGCGGTCAGCGTGTATTTCCATCATGCCACCCCTGGGCTTGGGCCTGAGGTCGAGCTTTACCAGAACGCCGAATGGGGCATGCGCATGCGGGACAAGGCGGTCAGGGGGATGCACTATTTCGATAAGGTGCTCAAGACCCGCGCCTTTGTGGCGGGCGATGCCTTCTCAATGGCCGATATCGCGTTACTCGGCGGCATGATCTTCGCGGACCTGGTGCAATTGCCCGTGCCGGAGACGTGTGAAGCCCTGCGCGCCTGGCAGGCCAGGGTCAACGAGCGACCTAGCGTTCAAGCCTGGCGTGCAATGGTTGCACAACCGCACTGAGGGCAACGGCCCGCATAGCTGCCGCCAGCCCGGCCGCTGCGCTGGTGAGGGGCAGCGGGCCGGCCGTTACCTGCACGGCGGCCGCGCTCATCGACGCCTGGCCCAGCGCAACCCGTGTCATTCCATCCCTATAGGCGGCATCGGCAGCTTTGGCGATTGTCGCCAGGTAGCCGTCGATGTCACCCGCCTTGAACAAGCGCCATGCCCCCGGAACCAGCCGCACTTCGACGACCGCGTTCGATTGCAGCGCGGCCTTGTGAAACAGCCGCGCGGTCGGTTCGAGGGTGGTTTCCACCGCGCACAGCACCGCAATTTTTCCGCCCGCCTGCACCGCCGAGGCGGCCAGCGCTTCGTCTGTTCTCAGGATCGGGACACTGCTGGAGATACCTTCAACGGCCGGGCCCAGGGTCGAACAGGTGAGCACCACGGCGTCGGCCTGTTCAGCCAGTGCAAGCAGGGCTGATGCGGTGGATGCGCAGATCTCGGCGCTTAGATGACCGGCGTTTTCGGCAGCAGCCAACAGGTCGGCGCGCACTTCATGACGTAGCACATCAGCGCCGATACCCAGTGCTTTCGCGGCGGTTTCGAAGACGCTGATGTTGCTGGCTGCGGTATGAAGGCAGGCGATGCGCATGGGCTGTTTCCAGTGCTGAAAATGTCGACGATGGTTAAGATGCAGCCCGCACTCACCTAACGCAAGGACAGGGTATGCCGCTGATCATGGAACGCGTAGAACAGGCCCGCAACGGCACCAACCACAAGATCATCTGTCGCATGCCCTCAGGTTGGGCAGTGATGGGCGATGTGCAATTCCTGCCTGGCTACTGCCTGCTATTGCCCGACCCTGTGGTCGCCAGCCTGAACGACCTGGATGCCGACGCCCGCGCGATCTACCTGCTCGACATGGCGCGCATCGGCGACGCGGTGCTGCAAGCCAGCGGTGCGTCGCGCATTAACTACGAGATCCTGGGCAATTCGGAGCCGGAGTTGCATTGCCATATTTTTCCGCGCTACGCCTCGGAGCCGGATGACAAGCGCAAGATGCCCGTCTGGTTTTATGACTGGAAAAATGCGTTGCCGTACGCGGAAGACATGCATGGGGAGCTGCGTAAGGCTATCGCGCAATTACTGGCAGGCTGATGCGTTTACCCTGCGATGTCGTTCAGTTCTGCCAGCACGTCGTCCGTCAGGTCCAGTTCGGCTACGGCGAGGTTTTCTCGCAAATGAGCGACCGATGAGGTCCCCGGAATCAGCAGGATATTCGCTGAGCGACGCAGCAACCACGCCAGGGCCAGTTGCTTTGGCGTTACGCCCAGGCGCTGGGCAACGTTAGTCAGTGTCGATGATTGGACCGGGGTAAATCCGCCTAGGGGGAAGAACGGTACATAGGCGATGCCGTCCCTGGCCAGCTCATCGATCAAGGCGTTGTCGTGTTGGTGGGCGATGTTGTACAGGTTCTGCACGCAGACGAACTCAATCAGGCCACGGGCTTCGGCCACTTGCGTCGGCGTGACGTTGCTGATGCCGATATGGCGTACCAGGCCCTGCTGTTGCAGTTCGGCGAGTGCGGCCAGGGGCGCTGCGATCGAGCCTTCTGCCGTGCCCATCAGGTTGTGGGTGCAACGGAAATTGACCACATCCAGCACGTCCAGGCCCAGGTTACGCAAGTTGTCATGCACGGCCTTGGTCAGTTCCGCCTTCGATGCTGCGCCATGCCATCCACCTTGATCGTCGCGACGGGCGCCGATCTTGGTGACGATCGTGAGGTCGTCCCGGTAAGGATGCAGCGCCTCGCGGATAATTTGGTTGGTGACGTGCGGTCCGTAGAAATCGCTGGTATCGATATGGTTCACACCGCCTGCGACGGCCTCACGCAGTACCGCCAGGGCCGCATCCCGGTCCTTGGGCGGGCCGAATACACCCGGCCCAGCCAGTTGCATTGTGCCGTAGCCGATGCGGTTGACCTTATGGTCGCCAAGGGTGAAGGTGCCGCTGCTTGCCAGGTTGCTCATGACTGCTGCTCTTGCTTGAACTGAATAAGACCCTAATATGAAGGATCCTTCAGATTTTGGAATTCGCATTCCATGAGCACCGTCAAAGCGTCATTGAAACCAAGAAAATCAGCGGTTCAAGCACGCTCTGCGGCAACCGTCGAAGCATTGCATGAGGCAACCCTTCAGGTTTTGACCCAGCAGGGTCTGGTGCGCTGCACCACTACGCGGGTGGCGGAGCGCGCGGGAATGTCGGTGGGCAGTCTCTACCAGTACTACCCAAATCGCGATGCGTTGCTCGCCGCCATTCTGGAAAAACACCTGGTGCGCGTGGCCGATAGCGTCGAGCTGGCGTGCTCCGGGCTTCAGGGCGCGTCGGTTGTGGAGATGGCGGGCGGCCTGGTCAAGGCATTACTCACCGCAAAATTGCGCGAACAGGCGGTATCCAAGGCGCTGTATGCGATCGCAGCCGAACGCGGCGGGCCGGAGTTGGTCGCACGTATCAACCTGCGCATGGTGGGCGCGATTGCAGCCATGCTGGCAACGGCGTCCGACGCCCACTTTGACGACCCAGGCCTGGTCGCGGCGATCTCGCTGAGTGCCACCGTCGGCCCGGTGCGCACCCTGCTTGAGGGGAACGCCGCGCCTGCGTTCGAGGCTGCGCTGGAGCAGCAAACCACCTTGATGCTGAGGGCGTATCTGCAGGCTCATCAACCCCCGACCCCAAGGAAGACCCATGCGTGAACGAAAGGCCGCACGACTGCTGGTGATCAACCCCGCGCACGAGGTGTTGCTCTTCAGGTTCATCCATAAAGGCGGCGCACTGGCCGGTCAAAATTACTGGGCTACCCCTGGCGGCGGTGTCGAACCGGGGGAGACTTTCGAGGCCGCTGCCATCCGCGAGCTGCGCGAGGAAACCGGTATCCAGGTGCAGGCCGTTGCAGCGCCCATCGCCGAGCGCCGATTTGCGCTGATGCTGCCCAGCGGTGAAACGGTGTCGGCCGTCGAGCACTACTTTGTGGTCCACACCGCCAACACCGAACTGTCCAGGGCTGAGTGGACGCTGGAAGAAACCCAGGTGATGGCGGACCATCAGTGGTGGTCGGCCCAGGCGTTGCGTGCCACCGAGGAAACGGTCTGGCCCGAAGCGCTGGTTGACATGCTGGTGCAAGCCGGCGTGTTCAGCGCATAGCGCCGAGAATCCCGGCCGTCTCGACCACCCTGGCATAGTCCATGGCCAGGTTGCTCAGCGACAGTGCGTGCACGTCCTCGGCCGGCCACAGGCGCCCGGACAAATCGGTTTGATCGAAGGTGTAGCAGGCGTCTGCGGCGACGAGCACGTCAAGGCCCAGGTTGCCGCCTGTGCGTGCCGTTGCTTCGACGGAGTTGTTGGTGATCACCCCGGCGATCACCAGTTGCTTGATCGAACGCGCGTGCAGCCAGCGTTCCAGCCCGGTGGCGATGAAGGCACAGGGTACGTTCTTTTCCACCACGTGTTCGTGGGCCAGTGGTTGCAGCCCAGGCTGAAATTCGCAGCCCGGCTGGCCCGGCCAGAATACCGAACCGGGGGTACGGGAGATGTGCCTGACGTGCACCACAGGCCGCCCCGACTGCCGCCAGGCGCCGAGCAACTGCTGCAACTGCTGCTCGGCCTGCGGATTATTGCGGCGCCCGAGCTTGGGGTCGTTCATGCCCTGCTGCATGTCGATGAGCACCAGTGCAGCGTTTGTGGCTAGGGGGTCCATGGCACATCCTTTGGCTTGTGAGGCACAAAACATAGCAGCCATTGAGTGCGCCTAAACAGCGATTTGTTCGATGCCTTCGCCATTTGCCTTTACACTGCCGCCCCCGAATTTCAGCAAGGATGCGTTGGATGCGTACGCGACTCAGCGGTGTACTCCTCTCCCTGGCCCTGGCCGCTCCCGTCATGGCCGAGCCCCGTTCGTTCTCGGTCAATGACCCCAGTGGTCAATACCTGGTCGAAGTGTTGTTCCCGGAGGTGCCGCAGGACTTGCAGCACCTGGCGCCGGCGCTCATCACCCTGCGCGACAAACGCTCCCTTGAAGTCCTTCAGCAATTGCAGACCCCGGATGCCCAGGTGCCGCTGGACCAGCAAGGCAGAACCGTGGACTGGCGCCTGATGGGGGAGAACGGCGTGGTGTACTTCGCCGATATCAACCAGGATGGCCGCCAGGACCTGGCGATCCGCAATGGCACCGGTGCGGATAAGGACTTCCAGTCCAGTTACGACGTGTATCTGCAAGACCCGCACACGTCCCGCTGGGTGCTGAATGGCCCCTTGACCGACCTCGCCAACGAGACCTCCGGCGGGATGTTTTCGATCAATACCAAGGACGGCATTATCCATTCGCAGACCGACCGGGGTTGCTGCTGGACCCGCGCCAGCCGCTATCAGATGCGCGATGGCAAACTGGTGCGACTCAGCGCGTACACCCAGGCAGAAGTGCCGGCGACGGACGATGACGCCAACAACAGCATGCCCAGCGGCTACATGCTGCGCACCACCGGTGAGTGGAAGGACGGCCAGTGGCTGGAAACGCCCAGGCTGGAAGGGCCGGTCAACGAAGACCCCGAGTTCCTGACCGGCACCCTCAACGGCAAGATCCCGGTGCAGCTCTGGTACCAGCAACAAGGCGCGGTGCTGATCGGTGAGTTGCGCTACACCAAAAGCGGCAGCGGCAAGCCGATCAAGCTGGTGGGCGACCAGGGTGAGTACGGCGACCAGTCGTTTATCTACCTGCACGAATATGCCGATGATGGCCGTCAAACCGGCATCTGGCGCATCACGCGGGAAACCGTCGAACCTTATGCCTACGCGGGCACCTGGGTCAGTGGCGCCAAGGGCGACCAGCCCGAGCTGCAGATTCAACTGCACAGGCAGGACCGGGAACCTGAGTACGACAAACTCGGCGACGTGGCCCGCGACCAGCGCGATGGCCATTACCAGATGCGCGATGACTTCCTCGGCCGCGACGGTGACCTGGACCTGAAAATCCTTCCCGAACGCGACGCCCAGGGCCGGGAAGTGGCGGAACTCAGCGTGACGCTCAAAGACACCGGCACCGACAAGATCATCATCACTACGCACCAAAGCGTGCCGATGGAAACCGAAAACCTGATCATCGTGCGCGCACCCCAGGCGCCCCCTCGGGCCGGGCCGTATCACATCCAACTGGTGAAGGGCTTTGCCGTGATCGAGCACAACTCGGCGCCGGACAGCCAGGACTACCTGACCGGGTTTTATCGTAAGCAGCCCTGAGGCTTGGGAGCAATGCTGCCTGAGTGTCGATCCTGGCTCAGGCGATTAAACAAATCGGGTATCTTTAGCCGTTTCAGCTGCTGGCCTGTCTCAGGCCCCGCGCACAATTGATTGATCAGGGAAGCATGCAATGGCACTCAGGGTGATGGTGATCGGCGGCTACGGCAACTTTGGCAGCATCATTTGCCAGCACCTGGCGGGCGCGCCGGGCATTGAACTGGTGGTCTCGGGCCGCCACCCACACAAGTTGCAGGGCAAAGTCGATGCGTTGAAAACATCCTCCGGCCGCGTGTGCGAAAGCTGGTGCGGCGATGCCATGGCGGCCGGGTTCGCTGGCGTCTTGCAGTCGATGGACATCCAGTTGGTGATCCACACCGGCGGCCCGTTCCAGGGGCAATCCTATGCCGTCGCCCAGCACTGCATCGACGCGGGCGTGAACTACTGCGACCTGTCGGATTGCCGGACCTTCGTCAATGGCGTCGGCGTGCTGGATGCGAAAGCCCGGCAGGCGAGCGTGGCCGTCCTCAGCGGTTGCAGCTCTGTACCGACGTTGTCGTCCGCCATCATCGATCAGTACCGCGATCGCTTTACGCGCATCGACACCATCGAGCATGGCATTTCCTCTTCGGCGAAGATGCCGGGGCTGTCGACCATCGAAGGTGTGCTTGCCTACGCGGGAAAACCGATCAAGCAACTCAAGCAGGGCCAGGTGCACGAAGTGCTGGGCTGGCAGGACCTGACCCTGCGCAGGATGCCCCAGCTCGGCACGCGGGTGCTGGCCAATGTGGACGTGCCCGACATGGATATATTCGCTGGTCGTTATGGCGCCCATACCTTGCGCTTCAAGGCCGGTGCGGGGCTCAAACTGGGCGGTGTCGCCAATTATTTGCTGGCGCAAGCGCTACGCATGGGCATTGTGCGCGACCACCTTGCATGGGCCGCCAGACTGCATCGCCTGGGCACCTGGTTCGAACGATTGGGTGATGGCAAAAGCGCGATGTACATCGACGTGCAAGGCCTGGGCATGCACGGTCAGCCGCTGTCCCTGGCGGTGCAACTCACGGCCCTGGACGACAAGGGCCCGGAAATCCCCAGCTGTGCAGCCGTTGCCCTTGCCACCAAAATGGCCCACGGTTACGTGCCCGAGCCCGGTGCCCGCCCGTGCGTAGGCGAAATCAGCGTCGACGAATACATGGCCGCCATCAACGAACCGACGAAGCTGAGCCTGACGGTGCGCTTCTCTGACGGGCAGGCCTGACGGATGCTCTACTTGTGCCTGAAGTACCTGCACATCATCGCGGCGATTTTCCTGTTCGGCTTCGGCATGGGCTCGTACCTCTACCTGATCGCCGCCAGTCGCACGGCCAACCCGCAAGTGATCGCCCATGTGGCGCGTATGGTCGTACGGTTTGATACTTGGATTACCACGCCGGCGGGCGTTATTCAGATCATCACGGGCTTGCTGCTGATCCAGCTTGCCGGGCTGTCTGTGACCACGGAATGGGTACTGACCGCGTTGATCATCTTCCTCTGCGTGGGCTCGCTGTGGCTGCCGGTGCTGGTACTGCAGAAGCGCTTGCAGCAGATGGCCTCGCGGGCGGTCGAGACCGACACGGTGCTGGATGATGGATTCCGTGGTGTGTACCGGAAATGGTTCTGGCTGGGCGTCTTCGGGTTCCTGGGGATGTTTGTGATCGTGATGATCATGGTGACGAAGATGACGCCGTGGCAGTTGGTTGGGCTGTTGGCGGGGGGCTGAGTGCCCGCTCAAGGCTTGGCATCCCAAACCGGTGCAACGATGCATACCGCTGTGTTCATAGCGGCCCCTTCAAAAAGCGCTGCTCATGCGTCGGCCGCTGCTACGGTTTGGACGGTGTGGGTGCTTAACGCGAGAGCAGTGGCGGCGGGCTTTTGTCCTCTGCGCCCACGTCGTGCAGGGAAATCCTCGACGTCTCCGGCAACGCCAACCCGCCCGCCAACGCCAGCAATGCCACGGCAATCAGGTAGAACGCCGGTGACAGGTTGCTGCCGGTGGTGCTGATCAACCACGTGGCCATCAGTGGCGCGGTGCCGCCGAAGATCGTATACGCCATGTTGTAGGTAATCGCCGAAGCGGTATAACGCGTGCGGGTCGGAAAGGTCTCCGACAGCAACGCCGCCGTCACCACACCACACAGTACTGCGCCGACCGCCAGCAACATCACCCCGACAATTGACGCCGTGAACGAACCGGAACTGGCCATCAGGAACGACGGATACACCACCACCATCAACAACACGCACGCCGTCATCACCGTGACCCGACGCCCCACGCGATCCGAATACAGCCCCGCCAGCGGGCAAATCGCCGCGGCGAAGATCAACGCGATCAGCGACACCAGCAACGCCATCGCCCGACTCAGCCCACCGGCCACTTGCAGGTACGTCGCGAAGTAGGTGGTGAACATATAAAACGACAGCGCCGTCAGTGACACAAAAGCGCCCAGGCAGCAGATCGCCGCACCATGGTTGCGCAAGGTTTCCTTGAGTGGCGAGTGGGCCACCGCGTGCTCCTGCTTCACGGCCTGGAAGGCGGGCGTCTCATCCAGCTTCCAGCGCAGGTAAAGGCCCACCAGTCCCAGCGGCGCGGCGATCAGGAACGGCAGGCGCCAACCCCAATTGCCCATGGCCTCGGCGGACAACGACGCTTCAAGGGCGTACGCCACCACGGCGGCGGCGGCGAAGGCGGAGAACGTCGACACCGGCACGAAGCTGCCGTACCAGGCGCGTTTTTCCCGGGGCGCGTGCTCCATCAGGTAGGCACAGGCACCGGCGTATTCGCCGCCGGCGGAGAAACCCTGGGCACAGCGGATCAGCGACAACAGGATCGGCGCCGTGACGCCGATGGCGGCGTAGGTGGGCAGCAGGCCGATCAAGGTGGTGGCGCCGGCCATCAGCAGGATGGTCATGGCCAGGGTGCGCTTGCGCCCGATACGGTCGCCGAGCATGCCGAAGAAAATCCCGCCCAGGGGCCGGAAGGCGAAGGCGACGGCGAACACCGCGAAGGTTTTGAGCAAGGCCGCGCTGGCATCGCCGCTGGGGAAGAACTGTTGGGCGATGGTGGTGGCGAGGAAGCCGTACACGGCGAAGTCAAACCATTCGACGAAGTTACCGATGCCGGCGGCGATGATGACCTTGCGCAGGGTTTGGGGGCTTACCTGTTCGGTGGAGGGGCTCGTCATGGGGAAGGCCTCGGAAGGGGTCGGGGATGCTGGATTATCCGGGGAGGGTGTTGGGCGGCCGGGCTCAAAAGAGTCGTCCGCATAGTCAGTAGCGACCGGGTGGGATGGGGGAGGCAGGAATTGGGCCAGGTCAGGCGGGGATTTATCGTTACCGGGCAGACGTGCGATAGGTCAGCAGCACAATCCCGGTCACCACGATGACGCCGCCGACTATCTGGCCGGCGCTGAGCATTTGATCGAGCACGATCCAGCCCATCAGCAACGTCGCCAGCGGCTCAATGTTCATGACCGGCGCATTGCGCGGCATGTCCAGGCGCGGGACCGACATGAACAGCACGATAAAACCGGTGCCGTACAGCACCACCAACGTTGCGAGTGCCAGCCAGCCGGTACCCGTGGCCGGCGGGTTCAGGCCGCCGGGAAGGGCGCCGCTGAGGCCGGCGAGGTTGACACTGCTGAATACGATGAAGATGGTCAGCAGGCTGCGCACGGAGCCGCGTACCTGGGACAACTTGTGGTCGGTGATCCACAGCGCGCAGGCGAACACGAACGCGGCGCAGAAGGCCAGGCCGACGCCGAGCAGCCATTGCGGGCCGATATCGGCACTGCCTGAGAGGCGGCCGGGTACGTCCAGCACAAACACCAGGCCCACCAGGATCAAGCCCATCAGCAAGGCGGTGCGCGCCGTCGGACGTGGGCCGCCGAATGCCCAGGTGAGCAGGGCAAGCAGAATCGGGAACACGTTGCCCACCAGCAGCGCCAGCGCCACCGGCACGCGGGCCACTGCGGAGTAGAGGCACAGGCTCTGGGTAGTGATAAGCAGGCCCAGCAGCACTTGCCAGCGCCATGCACCTGCGGGCAGGCGCAGGCTTTGGCGTTGCCACAGTACCAGCACCGCCAGCACCAGCAAGGTGCCACCCGAGCGCAGCAGAATGGCCAACAGCACACCGGCGCCATCATCGAAGGCGACCCGAGCGGCGATGTGATTGCCGGCGAAGGCACAGCCCATGCAGAGCAGAATCAACACGGCAATGGGGCGGGAGAACAGGGCGGGGGCAGTTTGCGTCGGGGCAGGCGGAGTCATGCTGGGGCTCGGGCGGTTGGCGCCATCGTCGGGGATGGCGATTTATTTTTAGGTTGTCGTACAACTTCGTGAAGGGGGATTTGTAGCGTGTTTGCGCCGAGGGGGCAAGGAGGGATTTGGCATGGGGAAAACTCAGCGCTTGCTGAACGCCAGCTTTGCGGCAAACAGCACGAAGATCACGCCGGTGGTGCGATCCATCCACTGGATGACCTTTTCGCGGCGCAGGAACCCGGACAGCGACTGCGTGGCGCCGATCAATACCAGCGACCACAGCAGCCCGAGCAACACATGGATGCTCACCAGGCCGAAGGTCCAGGCAATCAGCGAATGCCCTTGGGGGATAAATTGCGGCAGGAACGACACGTAGAAAATCCCCACCTTGGGGTTCAGCACATTGCCCAGCATGCCCTTGATAAACCAGTTGCCGCCGGGCTTGCCATCGGCTGAAGCGGGTGCCAATGAGCGGCGCGGACACACCAGCATGTTCAGCCCCAGCCAGGCCAGGTAAGCCGCGCCGCAGTACTTGAGCAGGTTGAACGCCATCTCCGACACCGCGATCAACGCGCCCAGGCCAAAGGCAACCGCGGCGCCCCACACCAGGCAACCCGCGTTGATGCCCAGCGTGGCCTGCAGCGCCTGGCGCTTGCCTTCCACCGTGGTGGTGCGCAGGACCAAGGCGGTGTCGAGCCCGGGCGTGAGGGTCAGCAGGGTGGCGGCGAAGGTGAAGGCGATGAGGTTCTCGGCGATGGACATGAGCGGGCTTCATGCAGAGGGATGAGTGGACGTTAACCCAAGCTTGGCATGAGTGGTTATCTTGTTGCGAGCGGGCTTGTCGTGGTGAGCGGGCTTACTATGGTGAGCAGGCCTGTTGTGAGTGACCGGGCTTGTTGTGGTGAGCGGGCTTGCCCCGCGCTGGGCTGCGAAGCAGCCCCAAAACCAGGCACTGCGGTTTGTCTGATGGAGCACAGTGATCTTTATTGGGGCCGCTTCGCAGCCCAGCGCGGGGCAAGCCCGCTCACCACAGTAAGCGGGCTTACTAGAGAAGCTTGTCTGCCTCTAGCGGTTGAAGCGCTCAACCAGCGCGTATTGGGTGGCCGCGGTATTGGTCAGTTCCTTGCTCAGGTCCGTGGATTGATGGGCTTGTATCGAGGTCTGGTCGGCCAGTTCGGCGATGGTGGTGATGTTGCGGCTGATCTCCTCGGCGACGGCACTTTGTTCTTCGGTGGCGGCGGCGATCTGGGTGGTCATGTCGGTGATATGCGACACCGCTTCGCTGATCCCCACCAGGGCCTGGTCCGCTTCCAGCACCCAGGCCACGCCTTCCTGGGCCTGGCGCTGGCCGTTTTCCATGCTTTGCACCGCGTTGCTGGAGGATGCCTGGAGCTTGGTGATCAGCCCATGGATCTGGGTGGTCGATTGTGAAGTGCGCTGGGCCAGTTGGCGCACTTCGTCGGCTACCACTGCAAAGCCTCGGCCTTGTTCGCCGGCTCGCGCTGCTTCGATTGCGGCGTTGAGGGCGAGCAGGTTGGTTTGGTCGGCGATGCCCTTGATCACATCCACCACGCTGCCGATTTCGTCGCTGTCCCTGGCCAGTTGCGCCACGGTCACCCCGGTCTCGCCGACCATGGTGGACAGACGCTCGATGGCTTCACGGGTATCGCGCGCCACTTCGCGGCCGCGCCCGGTCAGCACGTTGGCCTGTTGGGTGGCGTCGGCGGTGCGTTGTACATGGCTGGCGACTTCCTGGGTGGTCGCGGCCATCTGGTTGACGGCCGCCGAGACCTGTTCGGTTTCCACGCGCTGGCGGTTCAGGCCTTTGGCGCTGGCGGCAGCCAACTGATCGGATTGCCCCGCCAGGGTACTCAGTTGTTCGGCGCTGTCCTGCAGGCGGGTGAGGCAGGTTTTCAGGCGCGCGGTCTGGCTGAGAAACGCGGTTTCTAAACGCGACTGTGGGCCGCGTGCGTCACTGTACATCTGCGCGATCAAGGCATCCGACGTCGAGGGTTCGACCCCCTCCAATAGACGCAGGGTACTGCCCTGGCGCCAGCGCGAGCACAGCAGGCCCACCGGCAGCGCGACCGCCACGGCCACTGCGACGGCCACCGGTGCACTGAGGAACAGCCCGGCGACGCTGCCAGCCACACCGGTGGCCATGTACGGCACGCAACTCACTGCCGCCGGCAGCCAGGCATCCTGGCGCGGCACGCCCGGCTTGCCTTGGCTCAGACGCCGGTAGAGGGCCTGGGCGCGGCGGATTTCATCGGCCGTAGGCTTGACCCGCACCGACTCGAAGCCAACGACCCGGCTGCCGTCGAAGATCGGCGTGACGTAGGCATTGACCCAATAGTGGTCGCCGTTTTTCGAGCGGTTCTTGACGATGCCCATCCACGGCAGGCCTTGCTTGAGCGCGCTCCACATGTGGGCGAAAACGGCGGGTGGCACGTCGGGGTGCCGCACGATGTTCTGGGGCGCGCCGATCAGGTCGGCGCGTTCAAAACCGCTGATATCGACGAAGGCGTCGTTGCAGTAAGTGATCATCCCTTGAACATCGGTGGCGGAGATGAGTTTTTGCGAAGGCGCGAGTGAAATCTCGCGCTGTGTTACGGGCTGGTTGTTGCGCATTCCGACTACTCCCTGAATTGCCATAAGTTCATCGGCATCACACGGAATAAGTTGATGGCGATTGTTTGATATAAACCGGGACGTGACGAATGGCGTTCAGGAGGGCCTAAGTGGCGAATTGTCCTGGTGCGATACGAAAACAGTTTTTGCCTGCGCGCTTGGCTTCATATAACGCACCATCCGCATGGGCAATCACTGTTTGTGCGCAGGTATGTGACGTACTGTCGGCGCCTTCAAAGAGGGCAATGCCGATGCTGGCTTGCAAGGCATAGGGAAGAGCGCAACGCTCAGAGGCCTGTCGCAATGTTTCTATAATTCGTTGCGCTGCCAGGGTGGCAGAGGTCATGCCGGAATTATTCATCAGCAGAATAAATTCGTCTCCACCCAAGCGGCCGGCGCAATCCTGATTTAGCCTGACAATCGATTTAAGTGTTGCACCAAATTCGGCTAACGCCTTGTCACCTTCGGCATGTCCGTGGTTATCGTTGATGCTCTTGAAACCATCCAGATCTATATAGAGCACCGCAAAGTGTTTATCGGCATGCCGGCTGCGGGCCAGGGTGTTTTCAATCAGTTCGAGTATCCCCATACGGTTGTACAGGCCGGTGAGGGGGTCATGGGTCGCGCGGATTTCGTTCTTGGCCTCGGCCAGTAACGCGCGCACCAGGTTATCGTTCAACGTGTTGAGCAGTAGCCACATGCCCGTCAAGTACAGCGGGGCCTGGAGCAGGAATATCCTCAGCAGCGGTTCCGGCTGAAACAAGGTGGCGAGCTTCATGGGCACATCCGTCAGCAATATTTGAGTAAATGCATAGCGCGGTACACCTTGATTACGCATGGCGATCGCGGCATTCACGCTCACCATTGAGGTGCACCCGAGAACTTGAAGAATCGCATCGCCGCTGATCAGGCAACCAGCGGTACCCAGGCCCAGCTCCGCCGCCCAGACCAGGCCCAGTAATAACGATAGATCAATGACATAAGGATATTTTTGGCCGCCGTATTTATTGATCCAATACAGCAGTGCTAACCGTGAGAGCCAGATCATCGAATCAATGATGAGCCAGGCAATGAAGAATTGGCTCGGGTGCAGTGTAACCGCGACTGTGCATATCACCAGGCTGTTAAACCAACCGACCCAGAGCACCCCCTTGGAAGAAAAAGGCCCGGCTATAAGTTCGCTGCGTATGCGCGTGTCATACGGTGCGTCTGCATTCGTCAGCCATCTCATCGCCTTTGTCGCAGGGAGTTGATATTCCATATTGACCCTCACCTGAAGCCCTGAAATCAAATAGTGGCATATGGCTATGCTGGCACCGTTCCAGCGGCTTTTCAAATGCTATGAGATAAAATTTGCGGGGCATTGATTCATGAAATATTCACTTGTTATTCAGCACATCCGTCGGGGAATCGCGCCGGTAGAACCGCTATCCATCACCCCGCATGATTGAAAAGCCTGAAACTTCCCGATGAAAAACCTCATAATGGCGGCCATTTTTGTTTAGCCCGTTATTCTGGTGTGCCCCCATGGAAATCAAGGTCAACTTTCTCGACAACCTCCGGCTTGAAGCCAAGTTCGATGACTTCACGGTGATTGCCGACCAGCCTATTCGCTATAAAGGCGATGGCTCGGCACCGGGGCCGTTCGATTACTTCCTGGCTTCGTCGGCGTTGTGTGCGGCGTACTTCGTCAAGTTGTACTGCAGCACGCGCAACATCCCCACGGACAATATTCGCCTGTCGCAGAACAATATTGTCGATCCGGAAAACCGCTATAACCAGATCTTCAAGATCCAGGTGGAGTTGCCGGCCGATATTTCCGATAAGGACCGCCAGGGCATCCTGCGCTCCATCGACCGTTGCACCGTGAAGAAAGTGGTGCAGGCCGGGCCGGAGTTCGTGATCGAAGAAGTGGACAACCTCGACGCCGATGCCCAGGCCCTGTTGATGCCGAGCGCGGGCAGCGAGGCGGGCACTTATATTGCTGGCAAGGACCTGCCGCTGGAGCAGACCATCGCCAACATGTCCGGGATCCTTGCCGGCCTGGGCATGAAGATCGAGATCGCCTCATGGCGCAATATCGTGCCGAACGTGTGGTCGCTGCATATCCGCGACGCCCATTCACCGATGTGCTTTACCAACGGCAAGGGCGCGACCAAGGAGGGCGCCCTGGCGTCGGCGTTGGGCGAGTTCATCGAGCGGCTCAACTGCAACTTCTTCTACAACGACCAATTCTGGGGTGAGGAACTGGCCAATGCGCCGTTCGTGCATTACCCGGACGAACGCTGGTTCCAGCCGGGCCCGAATGACGAGCTGCCCGGGGAAATCCTCGACGCCTACTGCCTGAAGGTCTACAACCGCGACGGCGAGCTGCGCGGTTCGCACCTGTTCGACACCAACTCCGGCAATGAAGCGCGCGGCATCGTTTCGCTGCCGTTCGTGCGCCAGTCGGATGGCGAGGTGGTGTATTTCCCGTCCAACCTGATCGAGAACCTCTACCTCAGCAACGGCATGAGCGCGGGCAACACCCTGGCCGAGGCCCAGGTGCAGTGCCTGTCGGAGATTTTCGAGCGGGCAGTGAAGCGCGAAATCATCGAGGGCGAATTTGCCCTGCCGGACGTGCCGGCTGACGTGCTCGCGAAGTACCCGAGCATCCTGGCGGGTATTGCAGGCCTGGAAGCCCAGGGCTTCCCGGTGCTGGTCAAGGACGCGTCCCTGGGCGGCGAATTCCCGGTGATGTGCGTGACCTTGATGAACCCGCGCACCGGCGGCGTGTTCGCCTCGTTCGGTGCCCACCCGAGCCTGGAAGTGGCGCTGGAACGCAGCCTCACCGAACTGCTGCAAGGCCGCAGCTTCGAAGGCTTGAACGACCTGCCGCAGCCGACCTTCGAAGGCCAGGCGGTGACCGAGCCGAACAACTTCGTCGAGCACTTTATCGACTCCAGCGGTGTGGTGTCGTGGCGCTTCTTCAGCGCCCAATCGGACTACGAATTTGTCGAGTGGGACTTCTCAGGCGAAGGTGAAGACTCCAACGCCCAAGAGGCCGCGACCTTGTTCGGCATCCTCGAAGGCATGGGCAAGGAAGCCTATATGGCGGTGTACGAACACCTCGGCGCAACCGCCTGCCGCATCCTGGTGCCGGACTACTCGGAAATCTACCCGGTGGACGACCTGATCTGGGACAACACCAACAAGGCGCTGTTTTTCCGCGAGGACATCCTCAATCTGCACCGCCTGGACGAAGCGGAATTGCAGGGGTTGGTCGAGCGCCTGATCGAAAGCGAGCTGGACGACTACACCGACATCACCACCCTGATCGGCATCGAGTTTGACGACAACACGGCCTGGGGCCAACTGACCATCCTCGAATTGAAGCTGCTGATCTTCCTCGCCTTGCAGCAGTACGAGGAGGCCAAGGAGTGCGTGGAGATGTTCCTGCAGTACAACGACAACACCGCTGAGCGTGGCCTGTTCTACCAGGCGATGAATGCGGTGCTGGAGATGGAGCTGGACGACGACCTGGAACTGGCGGACTACGAAGCCAACTTCCGCCGCATGTTCGGCAATGAGCGGATGGATGCGGTGATCGGCTCGGTCAACGGCAGTGTGCGTTTCCATGGGCTGACACCGACCAGCATGAAGCTGGAAGGGCTGGACCGGCATTTGCGCTTGATCGAGAGCTACAAGAAGCTGCATTCGGCGCGTGCCAACATCGTCCAGGGGTGACGCGTACCCAATGTGGGAGGGGGCAAGCCCCCTCCCACAGTTGATCCCTGTTGCCTGGGGGATTTATATACGGGCCAAGGCTTGCGCCAGGTCCGCCCGTAGATCCTCCACGTCCTCAACCCCCACCGACAACCGTACCAGCCCGTCGCCAATCCCCAACTGCGCGCGGGTCGCCGCCGGGATGCTGGCGTGGGTCATGATCGCCGGGTGTTCGATCAGGCTTTCCACGCCCCCCAGGCTCTCGGCCAGGGCGAAGAGCTTGACGGTTTCCAGGAAGCGCGTGGCGCCGGCCAGGTCGCTGTTCAAGTCGACTGAAATCATCCCGCCAAACCCGCGCATCTGCCTGTGTGCCAGTTCGTGCTGCGGGTGGGACGCCAGGCCTGGGTAATAGACCCGGGATACTTGCGGTTGCTGTTCCAGCCAGGTGGCCAGGTCGAGGGCGTTGCTGCAATGGCGCTCCATGCGCAGGGCCAGGGTTTTCACGCCGCGCAGGGTGAGGAAGGCATCGAACGGGCCGGCGATGGCACCAACCGAGTTTTGCAAAAAACCCACGCGCTCGGCCAACTCGGGGTTGTCGCCGACGATGGCGATGCCACCGATCACATCGGAGTGACCATTGAGGTACTTGGTGCTGGAGTGCACCACGATGTCGAAACCCAACTCCAGCGGACGCTGGATCCACGGGCTGGCGAAGGTGTTGTCGGCCACGCAGAGAATGCCGCGGCTGCGGCAGATACGGGCGATGGCGCCGAGGTCGGTGAGGCTCAGCAGCGGGTTGCTCGGGGTTTCGACCCAAACCATGCGCGTGTCGTCCTGCAAGGACGCTTCGAACGCCGCCACATCACTCAGGTCGACAAAGCTGAAACGGTGCCCGGCACTGCGCTGGCGCACCTTGTCGAACAGGCGGAAGGTGCCGCCGTAGAGGTCGTTGCCGGACACGATATGGGCGCCGGCATCCAGCAACTCCAGCACCGTGGAGATTGCTGCCAGCCCGGACGCGAAGGCAAACGCCTGGCTGCCGCCTTCGAGGTCGGCCACGCAGCGCTCCAGGGCAAACCGCGTGGGGTTGTGGGAGCGGCCGTAGTCGAAGCCCTTGTGTACGCCGGGGCTGTCTTGCAGGTAGGTGGAGTTGGCGTAGATCGGCGGCATCAGCGCGCCCGTGGTCGGGTCAGGTGACTGCCCGGCGTGGATCACACGGGTGGCAAACGCGCTTTTATCGGGCTGGCTCATGCAAGGGATCTCCGCAGGTGGTTGAGCAGGTCGACGCGGGTGATCAGGCCGTGAAAGCCCGCCGCGTCGGCAATGATGGCGACCAGGCCGCGGTCCAGTTCAGCCTGCAATTCGGCCAGGCTGGCGCCGGGGGCCAGGGTGTGGACTTTGTCGCTCATGGCGCTGGCGACCATCATGGAGAAGTCCGCCGCGTCATGGTGCAGGCCCAGCAGGATGTCGGACTCATCGATCACCCCCACCAGTTCGCGGCCGTCCACCAGCACCGGCAGTTGCGACACGTCCGCCAGGCGCATGCGCTGGAAGGCGGTGAGCAGGGTGTCGTCGGGGCTCACGCTGATCACGCGACCATCTTCGAAGCGCCGCGCGATCAAGTCGCGCAGGTCGCCGTAGTGCTTGTAGTGCAGCAAGCCTGCATCGGTCATCCATTGGTCGTTGTAGACCTTCGACAAATAGCGGGTGCCGGTGTCGCAGACAAAGGTGACCACGCGCTTGGGCACCGTTTGTTCGCGGCAATACCGCAGCGCGGCCGCGAACAGGGTGCCGGTGGATGAACCGCCGAGAATGCCCTCGGCCTTGAGCAGCTGGCGGGCGTGGTCGAAGCTGTCTTCATCGCTGATGGAGTAGGCGTGGCGTACGCTGGACAGGTCGGCAATCGACGGGATGAAGTCCTCGCCGATGCCTTCCACCGCCCACGAGCCGGGTGTTTCCAGCTTGCCGCTGCGGCTGTATTCGGCCATCACCGAACCCACCGGGTCGGCGAGGACCATTTCCAGCTCGGGCTGCACCCGTTTGAAGAAGCGCGTCAGGCCGGTGAGGGTGCCGGCCGAGCCGACGCCCACCACAATCGCGTCTACATCGTGTTGGGTCTGGGCCCAGATCTCCGGCGCGGTGCTGGTCTCGTGGGCCAGGGGGTTGGCCGGGTTGTTGAATTGGTCGGCGAAGAAACAGCCGTCAATCTCCTTGGCCAGCCGCGCGGCCATGTCCTGGTAATACTCGGGATGGCCCTTGCCCACATCGGAGCGGGTGATATGCACCTCGGCGCCCATGGCCTTGAGGTGCAGCACTTTTTCCGTGGACATCTTGTCGGGCACCACCAGCACCACCCGATAACCTTTCGCCCGGCCCACCAGCGCCAGGCCCAGGCCGGTGTTGCCGGCGGTGGCTTCAATGATTGTGCCGCCGGGGCGCAGGCGGCCGTCGCGTTCGGCGGCGTCGATCATGGCCAGGCCGATGCGGTCCTTTATGGAACCGCCGGGGTTCTGGGATTCAAGCTTGAGGAACAGCGTGCAGGGGCCGGTATCGAAACGGCTGACCCGAACCAGCGGCGTGTTGCCGATCAGCTCGAGTACGGCAGGGCGGGGTAGTGTGGGCATGTCGTCACCTGGGGGCTTAGGGTGGGGGACAGCAAATCGCAGAGCATGGTCTGGAACAGTAGGTCGGTATTGGGTCGGTCGCAACCGAGGGGTCGATTGAATGACTTTTTTTGGCGCATGGGCGATGCCCGGGTGCGCCATCTACGCGCATGTTTTGCGGCGATACCCTTGTATTCATTGGCAGAGTGACCTGGCGTGGGCTTTGCTTTAGATAAATCCAAACTTGGATACAAGATGGAGTTTCCCATGCACAACGTTGTTGGCTGGACCCTCGGTGAATGGCAGGCCGCTTACCGCAACGGCACGATCACGCCGGACATTTTGCTCACCCTGGCCGCGCAATACCCCGCCGAGGACAGCGCCTGGATCGCCCGCGCCCAGCCGTCGTCATTGGCCGAGCAGTTGGCACAGTTGAGCGAACGGCTGGCAGCCCTGGGCGGCGATATGACCCAGCTGCCGTTGTATGGCGTGCCGTTTGCGATCAAGGACAACATCGATGCGGCCGGCTGGTACACCACTGCCGCCTGCCCCGAATTTGCCTACCGCGCGACCCGGGATGCCTCGGTCGTGCAGAAGCTGCGCGCCGCCGGCGCAATCCTGATGGGCAAGACCAACCTCGATCAGTTCGCCACCGGCCTGGTGGGCACCCGCTCGCCGTATGGCGCGGTGGGCAACAGTTTCAATGGCGATTACGTCAGCGGCGGCTCCAGCTCCGGTTCTGCGTCGGTGGTCGCCCGTGGGCTGGTGGCGTTTTCCCTGGGCACCGACACGGCGGGCTCCGGGCGTGTACCGGCGGGGTTCAACAATATCGTCGGCTTGAAGCCGACCAAGGGGCGTTTGTCCAATACCGGCCTGGTGCCGGCTTGCCGCACGGTGGATTGCGTCTCGGTGTTTGCGTTGACCGTGGAAGATGCCGAGACCGTGGCGCACGTTGCGGCGGGATACGACGCCAGCGACGCCTATTCCCGCGCCAACCCCAACACGGCGCCAGTGGCGGTGGGCGCTTCGATCAAGCTGGCCATCCCGGCGGCCCTGGAGTTTTTCGGCGATACCCAGAACCAGGCCGTGTTCGAACACGCGGTCGAACACTTCAAGGCGCTGGGCGCGGTGATCACCCCGGTGGATTTCACTGCGTTCAAGGAACTGGCGGACCAGCTGTACTTCGGCCCTTGGGTTGCCGAACGCACCGTGGCCCTGGAAAGCATGCTCGAAAACCAGCCCGAGGCAATCAACCCGGTGGTGCGCGGCATTGTCGAAAATGGCCGCCAGTACAGCGCCTGCGACGCCTACAAAGCCGAATACCTGCGGGCCGAACTGAGCCGCCGCATCAATGACAGCCTGGCCGGTTTCGATGCCTTGCTGGTGCCGACTTCGCCAACCCTGCGCACCATGGCCGAGATGGCGGAGGAGCCGGTGCGCTACAACTCGCAGTTCGGCTACTACACCAACTTCACCAACCTGGCCGACCTCTCGGCCCTGGCGCTGCCGGCCGGTATCCGCGCCGATGGCTTGCCCAGCGGCATTACCTTGCTCGCACCGGCCTGGCATGACACGGCGCTGGCGCACCTGGGCAAGCGCTGGCAATCCAGCCTGGAGCTGCCTTTAGGTGCCACCCAGCGCTATCTGCCGGCACCGTCCGCACCCGCCCAAGCCCCCGGCTGCGTGCGCGTGGCAGTGGTGGGCGCACACCTCACCGGCATGCCGCTGAATGTCCAGCTGACGACGCGCAACGCGGTGCTGGTGGAGCAAACCCTGACGGCCGACACCTACCGCCTGTACGCGCTGCCGGGCACGGTGCCGCCCAAGCCCGGGCTGGCCAAGGCGGACAGCGGTCGGGCGATCATCGTCGAGCTATGGGACATGCCCCTCGCACGCTTTGGCGAGTTCGTCGCCGAGATCCCCGCGCCGCTGGGGATCGGCAACCTGCTGCTGGCCGATGGGCGCAGCGTCAAAGGCTTCATCTGCGAGCCCTGGGCCCTGGCCGACGCCCTCGACATCACCGAGTTCGGTGGCTGGCGCGCCTTTATTGCGAGTCGCGGTTAAGCATGGGGGCCAAGACACGCCCCGACAGCCTGGCCGAGCAGATCTACGCGCAGCTCAAGGCGGATATTTTCGACTTCCGACTGCTGCCGGGCGATCGTTTCAGCGAAGGCGAGGTGGCCGAACGCATGCACGCCAGCCGCACGCCGGTGCGTCAGGCGCTGTATCGCTTGGAACGGGAAGGGTATCTCGAGGTGTATTTTCGCAGCGGCTGGCAGGTGAAACCGTTCGATTTCGCCTACTTCGAAGAGCTCTACGACGTGCGCATCGTATTGGAACTGGCGGCTGTCGGCCGGTTATGTGCGATGGACGAACCGAACCCGATGCTGCAAGCGTTGCAGGCGACCTGGCAGGTGCAGGAGGGCGAGCGCCTGGAGGACGCCCAGGCCGTATCGGCGCTGGATGAGCGTTTTCATTGCGCGTTGGTGGAAGCCACCGGCAACCGTGAAATGGCGCGCATGCACTACGCCATCACCGAGCAAATCCGCATCATCCGGCGGCTCGACTTTACCCAGGCGCCCCGCATTGCGGCGACGTACGAAGAGCATGGGCAACTGCTCTCGGCCATCGTGCAACGCCAGGCTGACCAGGCGCAGCACCTGCTGCAGCGGCATATCGAACTGAGCAAGCAGGCGGTGCGCGAGATCACGTTGCACCGGTTGCATACGGCCCGGCAGGTGGGGGGGCAGATTTCCTGATGCCCTGAGCTTCTGTGGTGAGCGGGCTTATTGTGGTGAGCGGGCTTGCTGTGGTGAGCGGGCTTGCCCCGCGCTGGGCTGCGCAGCAGCCCCAATCAGGCTCCCTGTGTTCTGTCGGGTAAACCGCAGCGCCTGGTTTTGGGTCTGCTTCGCAGCCCAACGCGGGGCAAGCCCGCTCGCCACAGGTTAGGAGTAGTCCTCAGATCACGTGGGGCGTGGAGGTGCAATCTCGAATGCGTTATTGGTTGAGCCTGCGCAAGCTTATTGTGGTGAGCGGGCTTGCTGTGGTGAGCGGGCTTGCCCCGCGCTGGGCTGCGCAGCAGCCCCAATCAGCCTCCCTGTGTTCTGTCAGG